>NZ_JAQFUL010000022.1:0-63393 GCF_027716265.1 Bacillus cereus group sp. Bc031 | reverse complement strand
TTTTCTCTCATTATACAAGAAAGACCCTATAGAATAGACTTTTTTTTAAGTGTCTATTCTATAGGGTACATTTTATGAGATTAGCTTCTTTTTTATGTTTTATTTATTTCCACCAATCATCAAACATTGATGCTGGTACTTGTCTTTTATGCTCACTCACTGTGTAACGTTTTTCAATCTTTTCTGCAACGTCAGCTGGAACTGCTTTACCTTCTAAGTAGTCATCAAGTTGATCATACGTAATACCTAACTCTGTTTCATCAGCTTGACCTGGTTTTTCATCTAATAAATCAGCTGTTGGCATTTTTAAGTAAAGTCGCTCGTCTGCACCTAATTCTTGTAATAGAGCGCGTCCTTGGCGTTTCGTTAATCCTGTTAATGGTAATAGGTCTGCACCACCATCTCCGAATTTTGTAAAGAATCCTGTTACAGCTTCTGCAGCGTGATCTGTTCCAATCACAAGTAGCCCTTGTTGACCACCGATTGCGTACTGCGTAACCATACGGATACGTGCTTTCACGTTACCTTTATTGAAATCTGTTAATGATTCACCTAATAAGTTTTCGTATTGATTTGAGAAAGTATCAACTGTTGAAGCGATATCAAATGCAACAGATTGATCAGCTTGAATAAATTGTAATGCTAATTGCGCATCATCTTCGTCTTTTTGCACTTTATAAGGAAGGCGCACGGCAATAAACGTTGCGTTACCACCTTCATTACGAATTTCCTCCACTGCAAGCTGAGCTAAACGTCCAGCTAATGTAGAGTCTTGTCCGCCACTAATTCCAAGTACAAATCCTTTCGCACCTGTTTTTTTTACATAATCTTTTAAGAAATCAACACGTATACGGATTTCTGCTTTCGGATCAATTACAGGTTGGACGTGTAATGCTTTCATAATCTGTTCTTGCAATGTCATTATGTTTTCCTCCTATTCATATTAAAGCGGTAAATAAGTTTATATGTATATTGGTACATACTTCTATCCTTTATTATTTCGCAAAATTAACGAATATACAATAGGATGTGTGTATGAATATGAATGTAGTCATTATAATGAAACTGCATCGTTTAAGCAATTTTTTTTGAAACCTTTCAATAATGTAAGGTTTTTGTCATTTGAATCGATGGAAGGGATTTCCGTACTTTACTAATATAAGAACATAGTTAGTAGAAGGGCGGAGAAGTAATATGAATATTAGAGAACTCGCATATCGGAATGTGACGCGAAATAGACGAACATATTCAGCATATTTTTTAAGTAGTGCATTTGCTATTATGGCCTTTTTTGTTTATTCGTTTTTTGCGTTTCATCCGGCATTAAGTGCTGGAGAATTGGGACGATATGTGTTCGTAAGTATGTCTTTTGCACAGTCCATTATTTACTTATTTACATTTTTCTTTATTTTATATTCGATGGGAATGTTTTTAAAAACGAGAAAGCGTGAACTAGGAATTTTAATGATGTTAGGTATGACGAAATATCAATTAAAGCGTCTTATCTTTTTTGAAAATATTATGATTGGAATAGGGGCAATTATTTTTGGGATACTTGCTGGAATGCTATTTTCCGGAATATTACTATTTATAGCTCCAATGATATTAAAGTTAGATATTTCCTTACCTTATTACATTCCAATGAAAGCCATTGTTGTAACGAGTATTATGTTTTTCGTATTATTTATGATCATTTCATTGTTTAGTGCAGGAATGATTCGAAAAAATAAAATTATGAAATTGTTTAGAGGATCGGCAGAAGCGAAGCCGGAACCGAAAGCATCCATTATTTCTTCTATATTAGCAGTTATATTGCTTAGTGCCGGATATACAGGAGCGCTTATGTCACACGGTGCAATGGTATTTATCATGATGATTCCTGTTACAACGGTAGTCATTATTGGTACGTATTTGCTGTACAAGCAGTTGAGTGTTTTTATTATTAGACTATGTAAAAAAAGTAAACGTTTTTATTGGACACAGACAAATATTATTACGTTGTCAGATTTAGCTTACCGTATGAGAGATAACGCAAGAATGTTCTTTATTGTAACGATAATTTCAACTGTAGCATTTTCAGCAATAGGTACATTAGTTGGCTTTACATCAATGACAAAGGCGGTTATGGAGAGACCAATTGCGTTTCACTATCATTCTAAGCAAGGAAATAGTAATGAATCACAGCATTTGAAGATGATTGACGAAGGGTTAAAGAAACATAGTATAGCAGCTTCAAAAACTAATATTTCAACAAAGAAAACGGAGGAGCAGTCGTTAAGAAGCGCCACGTTTATAAAGGAATCAGACTATAAGGAATATGCGAAGTTAACAGGAGAACCCTTTCATGAGGGATCCAAAAAAGAAGTTTTATTTTTGGCAGTTGATATACCAGGACCACCGATGAAAGAAAGAAAAGAAATTACGTTGCCACATTTGAATGAACCTTTAAAAGTGAAAAAAATTAATACGTCTTCATTAAGTAAAATAATAAGAGGTAACGTTTATGTAATCTCTAACAAGCAGTATGATGCATTACAAGATGGATTTAAAGAGGAAAAAAATTATGTATACAAAACAGAGGGAACGAAAGATGAAATTGAGGTTGGGAAAGAACTAACGCATCAGATGAAACCTTACGAAGAACATGCAACGTTTAGTGCAGAAGAGTACGCACAAAACCAAAGTTTACAAATTGCAGGACCAATTCTATTTGTAGGTTTCTTTATCGGTATTGTATTTTTCGTATGTGCAGGAAGCTTCCTTTATTTCCGTTTGTTTTCTGACTTGGAGGATGATACTCGTTTGTTTGAAATGATTCGAAAAGTAGGCTTAACAAGTGGAGAATTATCGAAAGTAGTTACAATTCGATTGGCGCTTTTATTCTTTGTTCCAATAGGTGTTGCAACATTACATGGGGCAGTAGCGTTAACTGCACTCGGACAGATGTTTGAGTACTCACTATTTAAAGAAAATGCGATTGTATTAAGTATTTTCGTAGGAATTCAAGTTGTATATTTTTTACTGATTCGATTTCGTTATTTAAAACAATTGAAAGAGAGATTACGTATTCGTTAAATGTGTTTTTTTAACTTGAGTACAAAATTTTCTAAAAAGAGGCAGGTATTACCAAAAAAGTGATAAAATGGAAAAAGCGAGGTGAAAAAATTAATAAATAGTAAGGGAGGAAGTAATATGAAAGCAACAGGAGTTATTCGAAAAGTAGACGAATTAGGACGAATTGTAATTCCTAAAGAATTACGTGATGTATTGGGAATACAAATTAAATCACCGCTTGAAATTTTCGTAGAAGAAGACAAAGTCATTTTACAAAAATATCAACCTTACAATGCTTGTCAAATAACAGGTGATGTTTCAAATCAAAACATATCATTAGCAAATGGAAACATTACTGTTAGTATAGATGGAGCGAAATATTTAATAAAAGAAATAGAGAAGTTTTTAAACAAGAGTGAGGCTTAGTCTTAATTTATATTATTTTAAAAATTTCATATCATTCTTGAAAGACAGTAAAAGGACCAATTTAGTGGTCCTTTTATTTTGGTTATTGGTTGTACCAATCGGATTTTTGATGTCTACAAATTACGAGATAAATAAAAGAGTAGTATAAATTTCGTAAGCCTTATTGAGAAACATTTTTAAGGAAGGAAAACGAAACACATAAAACGAATGTTAAATGTAAGTGTTTTCAAAAGTGGTCTGAAATGAAAATAATATATTTTCAGGAGGGATTACAATGAATAGTAGTACAGCGAATAAACAAAAAGGTATACAATTGATTCCTTTTACAGTAGATAAGGTGGTTGAACAAGTAAATGAAATTCCGCCAGGTGTACAACTCATTCATGCTCCACAAGTATGGGAGAAGAGTACAAAAGGAAAAGATATTGTTGTTGCAGTATTAGATACAGGGTGTGATATGAATCATATAGATTTAAAGGATCGTATTATCGGCGGAAGAAATTTCACGAAAGATTACGAAGGAGATCCAAATATTTATCTTGATAATAACGGACATGGTACTCATGTAGCTGGGACAATTGCAGCGACTGAAAATGGAGTTGGTGTTTTAGGAGTCGCACCACTTGCTAAAATGTTAGTGTTAAAGGTTTTAGCAGGAGATGGTTCTGGAAGTTATGAGCAAATTATTGAGGCGATACATTATGCTGTAAATTGGAGAGGGCCTAATAAAGAAAGAGTTAGAGTCATTTCCATGTCACTTGGTGGCCCGCAAGATGTTCCAGAATTACATGAAGCAATTCAAAATGCAGTAAAGCAAGATGTTCTCGTCGTATGTGCTGCTGGAAATAATGGAGATTGTAATGATAATACGGAGGAACTAGATTTCCCAGGTGCATACTCAGAAGTAATTGAAGTGGGTGCCGTCAATTTAGAGCGGAAAATCGCATGTTTTAGTAATTCAAATCAAGAAATTGATTTAGTGGCGCCAGGCGATGAAATATTATCTACGTATCCTGAAGGGAAATATGCGGTATTAAGTGGAACTTCTATGGCCACACCGCATGTCGCTGGAGCACTGGCATTGCTCATAAAGCAGTGTGAAAGGGAATATGGTAGAAAGTTATCAGAACCAGAAATATATGCACAACTTATTAAAAGAACTGTACCTTTAGGATATGAACGTACATCTGAAGGGAATGGTTTATTAGATTTATTAAAAGAATAGAAAAACTAAACAACATCTCATATTCCTATGAGATGTTGTTTAGTATGGTTCTGTCGCATGTATTATGACATCTAATAAACCGGGGAATCTAGCATTTAAGTCATCTTCACGAATTGAAATGAAACGTTGAGTTCCTTCAAGGCGTGTATACATAACACCGGATTCACGTAAAACTTTGAAATGATGTGATAAAGTTGATTTCGCGATTGGAATGTTTAACGCGCCACAAGATTGTTCGTTTTTTTCTAGTAGCATAGTTACAATTTGTAAACGAATTTGATCGCTAAGTGCATATAGAACAGAAGAGAATTGAATTTCTTCTCGATTTGGATGATAGAGAGTACGCATTTTTTCACCTGCTTGTATAAGTTAATATATTTGCACTATAACATATAAAGTGGTATATTTCTATTGTTCGTATATATTCGAACAATAGAAATATAGGGGGAGAAAAAATGAAGTATACAAAATTGGAAAAGGCAGGACTACATATTTCAAAATTGGGGTTAGGAACAAACGCTGTAGGGGGACATAATTTATATGCTGATGTGAATGAGGAAGAAGGAAAACGATTAATAGAAGAAGCTATGGGGCAAGGGATTACGTTTTTTGATACAGCAGATTCATACGGTTTCGGCAGATCAGAAGAATTGGTAGGGGAAGTATTGAAAGGAAAACGTCACAAAGTTGTATTTGCTACAAAAGGTGGAATACAGCCGTTATTAAATGGAGAGGTTTATATGAATAATGAACCAAGCTATTTAAGAAATGCTGTGGAAAATAGCTTAAGAAGATTGCAAACGGATTATATTGATTTATATTATTTACATTTTACAAATCCAGAAACAAGTTACATAGATTCAATTGGAGAACTTACTCGCCTAAAAGAAGAAGGGAAAATTCGTTCAATTGGAATATCTAACGTAAACGTAGAGCAATTAAAAGAAGCGAATCAGCATGGGCACTTAGATGTTGTACAATCACCGTATAATATGTTAGATCGTACTGCTGGGCAAGAACTTTTGCCATATTGTATAGAATCAGGTATTTCATTTATTCCTTACGGGCCTCTTGCTTTTGGGATACTAGGTGGTAAATATACAGAAGATTTCGAATTGAATAAAGGAGATTGGCGTCAAAGTGTAAATCTATTTGAAGAGAATACATATAAGAGCAACTTTAAGAAAGTTGAAAAGTTAAAAGACATAGCTAAAGAAAAGGATCTCGAATTATCGCATGTAGCTTTAGCGTGGTTATTAAACCAAAAAGGAATTGATACTGTTATTCCTGGTGGGAAACGAGCGGAGCAAATAAGAGAAAGTGTAAGAGCGGTGGAAGTTTCATTGAATGAAAATGTCATGAAAGAGATTGAATCTATTTTAGAAGATTAGTTGAAAGGAGGGATAATTCCCTCTTTTTATATAAAAGGAGAAGATTTAAATGAAAAGAGTACTAGCTGTATTCTTTACAATCATGTTTATGATCGGTACAGATACTTTCTTAATTTCACCACTTTTACCCACATTACAACAGGTGTATCATATTTCAACTGAGTTGTCAGGGTGGATGGTAAGTTCATATGCTTTGGGATATGCTGCATTTGCACTTATCGCTGGTCCTATATCAGATAGTTTAAACAGAAAAAAAGTGATGGTAATAGGGATGAGTTTTTTTGCGTTAAGTACGTTTTTATGTGGAATTGCACCGAGTTTTCTATGGATGTTAATATTGAGATTTTTAGCAGGTGTAAGTGCAGCCTTTGTATCTCCACAAGTGTGGGCATCTATTCCGCTCCTTATAGAGAAGGAACAAATTGTAAAGGCAATTGGGATTGCAACAGCAGGATTGTCACTCTCTCAAATTTTAGGACTGCCAGTTGGATCATATTTAGCAATGATACACTATACAACACCATTCTTCATCATTGGTATATTATCAGCACTACTTGTTATTCTTATTTATGCAGTATTACCAGAAATACAACCGGGTTATATAAATGGAAATAAAACAAATATCTTAAGGCGTTATAAACAATTACTTTCAGATTCTAAGGTTTCACTTTCTTTTTTTGCATATTTTGTTTTTCAAACTGGTAATTTTGCTGCATTTTCATTCTTCGGTGTGTGGCTGTCTATTCAATTTGGCTTGCAAATTCATGAAATAGGAACAGCTATGCTCGTATTAGGATTAGGAAATTTAACTGGTAATATTTTTGGACCTAGAATCGTAAATAAAATTGGTTATAACCTTTCATTCTATGGTGGAATTATATTTACAGCAGTTCTATATGCATTACTTCCTCATGTAAACAACATTATAATTGTGGAGTTATTATTTTTTGTTTTGTTTTTTGTGACAGGAATTTTGTTTGTATTAATGATGAGGCACTTACAAAACATATCTATCGTAGCAAGAGGAACAGGAGCGGCTCTAGCTAATGCTTCTATGTATATTGGTCAAATGATTGGAGCGGCAATGGCAGGAATGTTATTTGCAGCATCTCACAATTTTATATTTGTAGGTAGTTTTACTGCGTTATTATATATTTTAGCTTTATTTCTGTTTAGAAAAAGTGAAAGACTAACTGAGAATCGTGAAACAGGAATTGCGTCATAAAGTCTTTACAAATAAAAAAAGCCCAAAAATAAAAATCCCTATAGAGATAGGGATTCATATATCGGCATATAGCTCCTTGGAAAAGGATATACTGAGTATAACATATAGGACTACTTATAATTGTGAAATAGATGTGAAAGTAATGTGAAAAATAACATAATAAAAAGCACTGTTTTAGCTAATGAACTAAAACAGTGCTTTTCTCTTTGATTGAACAGTTGCTGCATTTTCATCATGTATGCCTGCATCTTTAATAATTCGTTGTTTAGCTTTATTTAATAGATGGTTTACTGCTTCTCCAAAATAGTTAGCTTCGCTTTTTGTGCGGGCTTCTCGTAAACATTTATAGTTTTCTAGCAGTTCCTCTTTTTCAGTGTCTGTTAAGAAATCTTCTATTTTCTTTTTTGTCATACGAAACACCCTTTCTTCTGACAAACGACGCAATAGAAAATATTTATTGTTTATTATAGCAATAATTTTCAAAAAAAGTATAGACTAACGTCGCAATAATTTGTCAATTTCTTGAATCTTCTCATCAGCTTTCCCGATTTGCGTATTTTTAGCCTGTTCGCCACCAAGAGCTTGATGTAGTAAAAAAGTCTGACCGGAAATAGCAGTCACAATGGATACTTTAATAATTTCTTTTATTAAGGTGACATCAAATAAAACGAGTCCAAGAAGTGCAGCTAGACTACCAGTGAAAATATCAGTCAAAAACCCAAAGTGAAAAAAAGTCTTCAAACGGCGTGGAAGCAATAACTTACCTTGGTTATTGATTAGATGGGAAACGAAACCGGTAATGCCACCAACGAGTATAGCGGTTAGCCATTGATACATTTCCATCGAATCCACTCCTTTTAGTGAATAAGATTCGATTATTTTATATTGATTCCTTTTAATATTTCATAGAAGCATATTGAGAAAGTTTGTTTGGGGGTATTACGTATTCAATTTAATTATAACAGAAAAATCTGATATATTTCAGTCTATTATATGAAGCTGTTATTCCTTAATATGAATACAGAAAAGGGTGCGTGATATGAATATAGATTACCGAATAAGAAGTGTGGCTGGTTATACAAAAAATATAGGGGAATTAGTAAGCATGCTGGAGCATACAAGGGCTGTAACATTCCTTGAAATAAGAGATCTATCGGTTGAGCAATTAGATTTAATGATACCGAGTGGAGGGAATTCCATTGGAGCGTTACTAAAGCATATAGCAGCTATTGAAAAAGCACATCAGCTTATTTCATTTCAAGAGCGTGACTTTACAAAGGAAGAATTAGAAATATGGAAAGACGCACTCTATTTAGGAGAATCGAGGAAAACGATTCGTGGTCATGAAATAAAGTATTATGTACAGCTTCTACAAAGTGTTCGAGAAGAATCACTGAAGTATTTGAGTGAACAAGGTGATGAATGGCTTATGTCAGAAAGAAAGTGGCCTAACGGTGTAGCTCATAACCAGTACTATTTGTGGTTTCACGTGCTAGAAGATGAGATTAGTCAACGTGGGCAAATTAGAATGATGAAAAATAAAATGTTTGAAAATTACGTTAAATAAGGTAGCTTTTTAAATGAATATTCCATATAATGAGAGTAATTAAAATGAGAACGGGGTGATGTATTATGGCGAAAATAACTTATATGAATAATAAACCAAATACAAAGGTGGATGGAAAGGGCGAGACTATATAAGGGAGCGCACGATCCTTCCGCTTAGCTTAAACTAGGGAGGATATCAATTTGAATCAAAATATTTTAGAATCGTTCGGCTGGGATTCTTTTTTTGAGGAACAAGCTGTTGAGAACTTTGAAGTAGGACGAATTTTACTTGAGCATAAGCATATATATCGAATTATTTGTAATGATGGTGAATATATGGCAGAGTTGTCTGGAAAGTTTCGACATGAAGCAGTAACGAAGGGAGATTATCCAGCAGTTGGTGATTGGGTGTATATAAAGAAAATAGAGAATGAAAAGAAAGCAATTATTCATCGTATTTTTCCAAGAAGAAGCTCTTTTTCTAGACAAGAGGCTGGTACTCGAACGGAAGAACAAGTAATAGCAGCAAATGTAGATTATCTATTTTTAGTGAATGCACTTAATCATGATTTTAATGTAAGAAGAATGGAACGTTATTTACTATTAGCGTATGAAAGCGGTGCAATGCCTGTAATTGTTTTAACAAAGAGTAGCTTATGTGAGGACATAGAGCAGAAAATTGTTGAAACGGAAGCTGTGGCAATTGGTGTTCCAATCTTCGTCGTTGATAGTGTAGAGCATACCGGTATTGAATCGTTGCAGCAATTCGTTACTTTAGGAAAAACAATTGCTTTAGTCGGGTCATCAGGGGTTGGAAAATCCACTTTGTTAAATGCACTTATAGGAATTGAAGTAGCAAAAACGGGAGATATTCGTGAGGAAGATAGTAAAGGAAGGCATACGACAACTCATCGTGAATTGTTCCGATTACCGAGTGGTAGTTTAGTTATTGATACTCCGGGTATGAGGGAGCTGCAGCTTTGGGAAGGAAGCGATGCGATTCAAACAACATTTTCTGATATTGAAGAACTAGCAAATACATGCCGTTTTAGGGACTGTAAGCATGAAAATGAGCCAGGGTGTGCAGTGCATAAGGCAATTGATAACGGAATGATTACGATAAATCGATTGCAAAGCTATAAAAAATTACAAAGAGAACTAGCCTATTTTATGAGAAAACAAGATGCTGTTCTTGCAAGAGCAGAGCGTGATAAGTGGAAAAAGATTTCTAAACAGCATAAAAAAATGTAAAAAACCAAAGGTATATTCCTTTGGTTTTTTACATTTGTAAATTTTATAATAATATTATTCAAATATATAGACAAATAGAATTTATTTGTTTAAACTTTACAAAGTATTCATCATAATAGGTTATGAAAATAATAATTAGGTAATGGGAAATATTTACAATTCACAATATTTATCTTATAAAATTGAAAAGCAAGAGGTTTGTAATGGGTAGACTATTAAATTGGTTTCGTGATATGAAAGTAGCAAAAAAACTACTAATTTCATTTTTCGTCATTCTAATTGCGGCGGTCTCTATTATCGGAGGCATGTCTTATCAAACAGCTAAAAAGAATTTTGAATCACAAATTACGAGTAGTGCTCACGACAATATAAAAATATTAGATAATTTAATCAATCAAATGATTGAGGCAAAATTTAATGATATAAATAATTTTGCGCGAGTGATTCAAGGGAATATGTATCAAGGGGAAAATCAAGATGAATTAAGGAATATGTTATCTCAATATATTAATTTAAATAAAGATGTTGAACAAGTATACGTTGCTGGAAATGATAAGAAATTTGTGCAAGAACCAAATATACAAATGGCAGCGGACTATGATCCAACAGAACGTTCTTGGTATAAAGATGCAGTGGCAAAACAAGGTGGTATTGTAATTACTGAGCCGTATAAGGCAAAAGGAAATGGACATATTGTCGTAACGATTGCAAAACAAGCAGAAGATAAAAACGGTGTTGTAGCGATAGATTTAAGTTTAGATAATTTATTAAAAACAACGAAGTTAATTAATATTGGTAAAAAGGGATATGCTTTCATTTTAGATGGGAAACAAAAAATAATTGCACATCCTCAAGAGAAGTCAGGAGAAAAAGCATCTGATTCTTGGGCGAAGAAAATTTATGAAGATAATCATGGTGCTTTTTCATATATGTATGACGGTAGCGAAAAACAAATGGTATTTGCTACAAATGTAAAAACAGGTTGGAAAATCAGTGGGACGATGTACTCAAATGAAGTAATTGAAGCTGCGCAGCCTGTATTTTATAATATGTTAATTGTTATGTTCATTTCATTAGTTATAGGAGGGGCACTTATTTATTTTGTGACACTTTATATAACGAAGCCATTAAAAAGATTAGTTGTCACTTCTAAAGAAATAAGTGAGGGAGATCTAACGCAAACCATCGAAATTCATTCTAATGATGAAATTGGTCAACTTGCAAAAGGATTTAATGAGATGACTGATGCATTGCGAACATTAATCGGAAGAATTAATACTTCGGCTGGACATGTTGCAGCAGCATCAGAAGAGCTAACGGCAAGTGTAAGACAAGCGAGTGAAGCGACTGAGCAAATTACAATGGCAATGGATGAAATATCGAGCGGGGCAACAACACAAACAACAAGTGTAGAAAATGGTGCAATGTTACTATTTAATGTAACAGAAGGAATTCAACATGTAGCAAATAGTTCATCATCAATTAGTACGGCTTCTGCGCATACTCGTGAAAAAGCAGAAGATGGTGGAAAACTAGTAGGAAAAACAGTAAATCAAATGCAGTCTATTGCAGAATCTGTTTCACAGTCAGATGAAGTTATACAGTTATTAAATAATAAATCAAAACAAATTGGTGACATACTGGAAGTCATTCAAAATATTGCAGATCAAACAAATCTTCTAGCTTTGAATGCGGCAATTGAAGCTGCAAGAGCAGGAGAGCACGGAAGAGGATTTGCAATCGTTGCAGATGAAGTACGTAAATTGGCGGAGAAGTCTAGCGTATCTTCTAGTGAAATTAGTAAATTAATAAGTGAAATACAAGATGACATGAGTAAGACGGTAAAATCAATGGGGCATGTAAATGAAGAAGTTCAATCTGGACTTGTAATTGCGAATGAAACGAAGCAAAACTTTACTGAGATTTTACAATCTACAAACGAAATTGCCGATCAAATTAAAACGATGGTTGAAACGGCTAACGGGATGTCAAAAGGTGCAAATGAAGTGTCTATTTCGGTAGGACAAATTGCAATGACAGCGCAGAATAATGCGACGAGTACTCAAAACGTTGCAGCATCAGCGGAAGAACAATTAGCTTCGATGGAGGAAATTGGTTCTGCAGCTGGTACGCTTTCTCAAATGGCTGAAGAGTTACAAGTATTAATTGAAAGATTTAAAGTTTAATAGAGAACAGACTACTCCAAGATAGCAGTATGCTATTGGAGTAGTCTGTTTTTTTGTAAAATTAAATAGAAATACACAATACTTTTATGAGGTTTAAATATATATTTTGTATAATATTTGTCGAAAAATAAAGGTATTTGTTAACTTTGTGTATAATTATAATCATATAGAATACAAATAAAAGGAGATTCGTATGGGAGTGTATTGGGGGACAAAAAGACATTCTTGGCTTAGTTATGTCTCATTTTGGTTAAGTATTTCATTTTTTATTGTTTTTCTCATTGAAGTGTTTATTTTTAAAACACTTTCAAATAGTTCAGTGCAAATTGTTAAATATTTTTATTTTATATTTGTACCAGTAAACATCTTTCTTAGTTTAAAGTTACTCTTTAAGAAGAATGAAAAGAAAGCATTACCTATTTTTAGTTTTATAGTATCATTATTATTTACAATTCTAATACTAGTATTAGCGTTAGCAGCTACTGGGAAATTCTTTTAAGGAGAGTGATGTAAATCACTCTCCTTTTTTGATGTGAGCAAATAATGATTGGGAATAGGTTTAAAATTTAAGGAGGATTAAGTAATAAAGTAAGCCACATAATAATGAAGACTGAATAAAGTGTTTTATATACTTATGAAGCAAATGAATACGGTTAGAACGTTGATATATGGTACAATACATATGGATAGTGATAGAGATAAAGAGTATATAAAATACTCATCGTTTTTTAGTAAGAGAGGGGTTATCTTATGCTATACGAGGATTTGATGACATTATTTCAAGCAGCTCCGAAAGAAGAAGGTAGAGGCGCTTGGAAATATATAATCCAGGAACGAAATGATAAATATGAAATTGTTAATGAAATGTTGAAAAATCAAATGAGTGTTGAATTGTATTTTAATGAATATGATGAGGTGAAAATCACTTTATATAAAGAGGGAATGCCTATTTCGACGATGCAAAGAATTGCGATTTCAAAAGTTGAATTAGACGAAGAGGAAGAAGGGATTCAATTCGTTTTAGAACGTATGCCTAGTCGAATGATTCGGTTGCAATTAAAGCCATATTTGGCACTCGAAATGGGGCCGTACTGGGAAGTATGTGATGATTGTGAGTAAATATATATATATATATATAAAGCATCCAATAACATGGATGCTTTTTATGTTTTTTGAAGTTGTTTAAAAGCAATAATCGGAAGTAAAATGATGCTAACCCACCCGATTACTGGATATAGAATATGGAGTAATTCACTGTAACCAACGTAACTAAAGCAATAACTTATTAGTAAAATGAAGAAAATAATATTGTTATTTTTCCAGCCAGTGATGGATTGCATTTGTTTTGTCATTCCGAACACATTGCCAACTAAAGTTGTGAATACTTCACCGAAAATGATAAGAACAAAGAAAAAGTGAAAAGTGGCATTGAATTTTCTTATGACTTCAGCCATTGGAATGTTATATTGATAAAATTGGTCGACTGATAAGATAGCTAAATGGCTACATAATAATATTAAAGAAAGTCCTGCCCCACCTAAAATACCGCCCCATAAAATGGCCTTTCGATCTTTTACTTCGCTGGCTAACGGGACGAGGACGCTTTGGGCGAGAGAAAGATTTAAGGCGACATATGTAATAGGACTAGTTATCCACTTCATATTCCAGCTTTCTGCAGGAATCGTGTTACTAATAGGAGTTGTACCGTGAAAAAACGTTGTAATAGCAAGTCCGATAATGAAAATCATCATAATAGGTACGACAAGTGTATTAACTTCAAAAACCCCTTGTAATCCGCGACTACCTATAATGAGACAGGCGATTACTGTAATGAAAATACCGAGTTGTCTTGGTAAACGAAGTTGCTCTTCAAATACCGCTCCAGCTCCTGATAACATAACGCTCGTTACACCAAATAATACGAGCAATAATAATGTGTTTACGACATTTCCAAATACATCCCCAAATAAATATTTGTTAAATTCTTGCGCTGAAAATGCACCGATTTGTGAGGAGAGTAACATCATTTTTGTACCGAGCCAAATAAAAAAAAATCCACTTATACATATACCAATTGTTCCATAAAAGCCATTCACTGTAAAAAATTCAACAATTTCTCGTCCAGTAGCAAATCCAGCTCCAACGACTGTTCCAATATAAGTAGCAGCGACTTTCTTTGCTACTTGCCATTGTTGATTGTCCATGTTATCCCTCTTTCTACTACGATGAGCTTGATTTACTATTATGCATATGTATGAGCTTGGACAATTAGACGTATGAAGTGTTTGAAAACATACATGAATTAATACATATTAGGGAAATATTAAAGGTGTTAAAACTTTGTTACATATAAGCTAATCGTTCGAAAGGATAGGAAATGTATGGTAACATGTAACTAGGTTATGAAAAGATAATCATTACAAAATGATAAGAGGAGTGGATTGTATGAGTACGAAAACAAATGTTGTTGAAGTATTAAACAAGCAGGTAGCAAACTGGAATGTGTTATATGTGAAATTACATAATTATCACTGGTATGTGACAGGACCACACTTCTTTACATTACATGAGAAATTTGAAGAGTTTTACAATGAAGCTGGAACGTATATTGATGAATTAGCAGAACGTATTTTAGCATTGGAAGGTAAGCCGTTAGCGACAATGAAAGAATATCTTGCAACATCTAGTGTGAATGAAGGGACAAGCAAGGAATCTGCAGAAGAAATGGTGCAAACATTAGTAAATGATTACTCAGCACTTATTCAAGAACTAAAAGAAGGCATGGAAGTTGCTGGTGAAGCTGGAGATGAAACATCAGCGGACATGTTGTTAGCAATTCATACAACATTAGAACAACATGTATGGATGCTAAGTGCGTTCTTAAAATAAAGTGAAACTTTAATCAGTGGGGGGCTTACTGCCCATTAAAGCGGGATAAATATAAGAATATAAAGAAAAAAGTCATTGAAAAATTCTTTCAATGACTTTTTTGTGATTTTTCAGTTTTCTTTTATGCTATAATATAGTAAAAAGGAGGCGATGCGATGTTTCGCTTTTTCAAAACTGGAAAAGAAGAGCGTGAAATTACGAAAGATGAATTGGAACAAGCGATGGCTAAGTTTCTAGAAAAGAATGCTAATATCGTTTATACAGTATTAGTAAATGATGATTATACAGTGAATTATGATTTGTTAAAGCCGTATTTACCTGCATTTCCAACAAACCATTTTCTTATTACGAAGGAAACGCTTGAGGTATTTGAACATACAGAAGAAAACTTAAACCTAGTGAAAGAAATTGATATTGTACAAAAGGCAGTAGATCAGTATGTAACAGAAAAAGAAATGTTTCCAATTGTAGAAGGTAGTGAAGATCGCCTCATATGCGGAATGAAACTAGGACCTTACTTAGATCGTATATTAAAAAGAGACTTATATATTTCAGAAAAACATTATTTAGTTTCAAGTAAACCAGATAGAAAAAAACAAAAGAGTGGGTAGATGTATTGAGAACAACAATAAATATATTGTTGTCTTTTTTTTGGTTGTAAAAATATTTATTTTTCAGTCTATTCAACTTTATACTAAATTTATTGGGTAAAGAGGAGTAATAATTGAGTATCATTTTAAGAATAAAGTTATTGTTAGCTTGAGTTATATAACGATTACAGAATGATATAAAGGTTTGAGACATAAATATTATAACAGGTTACGGGGGAGTAGATGTATGAAAAATGGTATGACTTACATTCAATTATTAAATGAAACGTTACATTGCTATGCAAGTAAAGGAAGTTTAGAAGCGTACACTTATATAATGGAGCATGCTAAAGGTATAGTAGGGAATGAGGCTCAAATATATAATTTTAAATATGCATTAGCGAGTGCAGCAGGACTTGAAGAAGAAGCGTTGCATTTAATGAAGGAAGCTATTATAGAAAAAGGTTTTTGGTATGGATATGAGTATTTAATTTCGGACGATGATTTAAAACCACTACATAGATTTGAAGGGTTTCATCAAATGGTTCAATTATGTAAAGAAAGAGAAGAGTTAGCAAAGAAAACAGAACGAGCAGATGTGAAATATATAGAAAGTAAGAAAAAAGAAAAACTATTTATTGCAATGCACGGTGATCAAGAAAATATAGGAATAATAGAACCATATTGGAAATCTGTTTTGGCACAAAATTATACGTTAGCTTTACCACAGTCTTCGAAAATCCAGTTTTCAGATGGGTTTGTATGGGATGATTTACATAGAGGGAAAGAAGAATTAAAAGAGCATTACGATAAGCTTATAGAGAACCGTACAGTAGAACATGTAATAATTGGCGGTTTTTCTGCTGGAGCAAGAGTAGCTCTATATACAATTTTACAAAAAGATATAGCTGTGGATGGGTTTATTTTTATGGCACCGTGGCTTCCAGAGGTTGAAGAATGGAATGAGTTGCTGGGAGTACTACAGGATAAACATATAAAGGGATATATAGTCTGCGGTGATCAAGATGAAGATTGTTTCGAAGGCACACAGCAATTTGTACAATTATTAAGGGATAAGAATATAGAACATAAGTATAAAATTATACCTAACTTAAATCATGATTATCCTATTCACTTTGAAGAGGTATTGAAAGAAGCTATTGAATATATAGGGAATGAAAACAATAAGTAGTAAGAAAAGGAGATGCATCATATGTGATGTATCTCCTTTTTAAAATTATAAATTAAAAGCATTTGCCAATAAGCGATAAGAATTCAATTTATCTTCAAATCGATGAGTAATAGTTACAATCATAAATTCTTCAGTATTGTACGCTTTGCTTAAGTTTATGATTTTTTCTTTTACAGAAGACGGATCGCCTACTATCATACGTTGACGATTTTCTTTTATACGGAATAAATCATACGTGCTATATGAATAATTTTGAGCAGTTTCGATAGAAGGAGTACCAGTTGTACGCTTTCCTTGTTCTAGTAATAAGATTGATAAATCTAAACTAGAAGCAATTTTTTCTGCCTCTTCATTAGTTTCTCCGCAAATAACAAAAATAGCGACGATTGATTTTGGTTTATCTCCTAAATAGGAAGGCTGGAATTGTTTTTGATAGGCCTCCATTACCTCGGGTCCACCGTATCCGTTAATGAACTGTGCGAATGCAAAGGAAGCACCTTGTTGTGCGGCAATCTTTGCACTCTCTCCGCTAGAGCCAAGCAACCACATGTCAGGAGATGTGGGAATTACAGGAGTAGCCTTTAAATTTGCATAATGATGGTTTTCTGGTACTTGATCATGTAAGTACATTGCAACATCTGCAATTTGCTCTGGATATTGATCAAGTGAGACCATTTTTCCTTCTTGAAGTGCGCGAGTTGCAATGGGCATACCACCAGGTGCTCTGCCGACACCAAGGTCAATACGATTTGGATAAAGCGCTTCTAAAACACGGAAATTCTCAGCAACTTTATACGGGCTATAGTGAGGTAACATAACACCACCCGAACCAACTCTCATACGCTCCGTTTTTGCTGCAATATGAGAAATAAGTATTTCTGGACTTGAACCAGCAAGGCTTACAGAATTGTGATGCTCTGATACCCAAAAGCGTGTATATCCGAGTTTTTCAACTTCTTGTGCAAGCGTAACTGTATGTGAAAAAGCTTGGGCTGCCGTACTACCATCTGAAATAGGGGATTGGTCTAATACACTTAATTTGATCATAGAATATACCTCTCAATCTTAATGTACATCCTATTATATATTTACTTACGAAAAATGCGTAATGAAATGCTCAAAATAAAAAGTGGATAAATTATATATCCACTTTTAATGTAAAAATCCTCGTTCATAATGATTCATTTCGACTACATTTAAAATATATTCGTAGTTATCAATCTCAAGTTTTATTTGTTCACGCTCTTTTTTAGATAGATGCATATTACTAAGTTTGTTGCATAGCTGTTGTTTCTTTTCTTCTAAATACTTTTTTGTAGCATTGTAGTCGTAAGTTGGTTTCATTTTTAACCACTCCTTATTTGCTGTTGCTATATTATACGAAGCGTGAAGAGATGTGAGAGCGATCTCTTATGTATTTTCAGTGAATATTCAACTTGCTCTGTTGTTATGTTTATGGAAATTTATGAATAAAATGCACTAAACGACTAATGCCCATTTGATGAAGTAAGGGGTGGAATTGTGCAGAAAGATATAATGTATAACACGGAGATGGATGAAACGTTAAAAATTATAAATAAAGGATTAAAGAAGACGACGAGTCCGAAGCAAATTATTGTAGTAGGGGCTGGCATGGCTGGATTAGTTTCGGCATCTTTATTAAAAGCTGCGGGACATGAAGTGAAGATTTTTGAGGCAAACAACCGGGTAGGTGGCCGCATAGAGACAGTTAGAATGGAAGATACCGGTTTATATTTGGATGTAGGGGCGATGAGAATTCCGTATTCGCATACATTAACGATGGCATATATAAGAAAATTTGGGCTACAGGTAGGCCCTTTTATTAATAGGAATGAGACTGATATTATTTACGTAAACGGCTGAAAAACGACATTAAAACAATATGAAAAAGAGCCAAGTATATTAAAGTATCCTGTGGAAATGAATGAAGTTGGGAAAACATCTGAGGAGCTATTATTGTTAGCGGTACAGCCTATTATAAATTTTATTAAAAAGAACCCAGAGAAAAATTGGGATGTTGTAGTAAATGATTTTGGCAGATACTCTACAGGACAATTTTTAAAGTATCACCCTTATCAATATAATACTTACTTTTCACCAGTAACAATTGAGATGATTGGCGTTTTGTTGGATTTAGAAGGTTTTTTAGAAAGGTCATTCGTTGAGACATTACGTTTTTTATACATTATGCAAGAGGAGAGCGGATTTTGTGAAATAATAGGCGGTAATGATAGATTGCCAAAATCTTTTTTACCACAATTAGAGGAAGATATTATATATAATCAAAAATTAATGAAGCTACATCAGCATGATAATGGTGTGACAGCTTTCTATCGAAACGAAGAAACGTTTGAATATAGTAGTATTACAGGGGACTTAGTTATTGTTACCATTCCGTTTTCGACAATGCGGTTTGTAGAAGTAGATCCATTTGATTCTATATCTCATGAGAAATGGAAAGCAATTCGTGAATTGCATTATATGCCAGCGACAAAAATAGGAATTCAATTTAAAAGTCGATTTTGGGAAGAACAAGGACAGTTAGGTGGCAGAATTATAACAGATTTGCCAATTCGTTACGCCTATTATCCAAGCTATGGAATTGGAGAGAAGGGACCAGCTATGATGCTAGGAAGCTATACATGGTCTTATGATGCGTTGTTATGGGATGGCTTATCAAAGGGTGACCGTATTTATTACACATTACAAAACTTAGCAACGATATTAGGTGGTCAAGTATATGATGAATTCTTATCAGGTATATCAAAAAGTTGGACGTTGGATCCATATGCACTTGGAGGGTTTGCTCTATTTCAGGCAGGTCAAGAATCAGAGTTGCAACCAGCGATTGTCAAACCAGAGGGAAGAATATTCTTTGCTGGAGACCATACAACGTTATATCACGGATGGATACAAGGGGCAATTGAATCTGGCGTTCGTGTTGCGGTAGATGTAAATGAATTAAATGTATAAAGTTCAGAAATTTCTTTACTGTATAGTTTGAGATGGATATTATTATATATAAAAGAATTATAGGGAGTGTTTACAGTGAATCCATTATTATTCGATTTTCCTTCTGAATTTTATACTGAAAGGCTATTGATTCGAATGCCGAAACCAGGTGATGGTAAAGCTGTATACGATGCCATTCAAGCTTCTATGAAAGAATTAAAACCATGGATGGTTTTTGCACAAAAAGAGCAAACAGAGGAAGAAGTAGAAGTGAGTATTAGAAAATCACATATTCAATTTTTACAGCGTGAGGACTTAAGATTACTAGTTTTTTCGAAAGAAACAGGCGAGTTTATCGCATCTAGCGGATTGCATCGCATTAATTGGGATATACCCCAATTTGAAATCGGGTATTGGATTGATTCGAGGTTTAGTGGAAAGGGCTATATGGTTGAGGCTGCAAAGGGGATAACAGATTATGCTTTTTCTGAACTGAAAGCAAACCGCGTAGAAATTCGTTGTGATTCTTTAAATAAGAAAAGTAGAGCGATCCCTGAGAAATTAGGTTTTAAATTAGAGGGTGTTTTAGAAAGTGCGAGTGTTGCAGTAGATGGAAATGGCTTAAGGGATATGTGTGTATTTGCGATGACTAGAAATACATATGAAAAAGAAGAGCTGTAGAGAAACGGCTCTTCTTTTTGTGTATTATGGTACAGGATGTCCGTTAGAGCTTTCGAAAATTGTAAACCATTGTTGACGGTCTAAGTTAACTTTTGTAGCAAGAGTGGCTGTTTTAACACGATCTAATTTACCAGAGCCGATGATTGGCAACATTTTAGCTGGATGTGCAAGTAACCAAGCATACATAACCGTATCGATACTAGAAACACCTAGCTCAGTAGCAACTTTTTGCACAGTTTCACGTACACGTACAGCACGTTCTGATTGACCAGTAAAGATTTCTCCGCCAGCAAGAGGTGACCAAATCATTGGATTGATTCGTTTTTCCTGACATAAATCAATTGTTCCCTTTTCAAAATGCTCAAGCTGCAGAGCTGATACTTCAATTTGGTTCGTAATAAGCGGGAAATCTAAGTATGAACTTAACATATTGAATTGGGAAGGTAAAAAGTTAGATACACCGAAATGACGAACTTTTCCTTCTTGTCTTAAGCGTGAGAACGCTTCTGCCACTTCATTTGGATCCATGAAAGGATCAGGACGATGGATAAGTAATACGTCAATATAATCTGTATGTAAATTTTTAAGTGAAGCTTCTGCACTTTGAATAATATGTTTTGCACTAGTGTTGTAGTGAGCAACATAACGCTCTGGAAATTTCGGTGATGGGGGAGCGATTCCACATTTTGTGATGATTTGCATGTTTTCACGTAAGGAAGGCTTTAGTTGTATTGCCTCTCCGAACAGTCCTTCACACGTATAACCGCCATAAATATCAGCATGATCAAAAGTAGTAATTCCCATATCCATACAATCTTCAATGAAAGAAAGTAATTCTTGTTTTGTCATATTCCATTCTGCTAAACGCCAAAAACCTTGAATCATACGAGAAAATTCGAGTGTTTCGGCCATTTGAACTCGTTCCATTATAAGTGCCCCCTTGATGAATGAATAATATTTTGAAAAGGCTTTCTTGCTACATATTATTATATAGTTACAGTGTCGTACATACAATAAATATGTTTTGCTACAAAAACGATTTTTTCTATATGCTATAATGTAGAAACATATAGCTATAAGGAGAGGTACAAAATGATTCCAGTAACAATATTAACTGGTTTTCTTGGATCAGGGAAAACGACATTATTAAATCGCATTTTATCAGAGAATCACGGTCAGAAATTGGCGGTGATCGTAAATGAAATCGGGCAAATTGGTATTGATAATCAGTTGATTATGAATGTTGAAGAAGAAATTATGGAAATGACAAACGGCTGTTTATGCTGTACTGTACGTGAGGATTTACTCGTTGCGTTAAAACAATTACTGGACGTAAAAGCAGAAGGGAAAATGGACTTTGATGGATTAGTAATTGAAACGACGGGTCTTGCAAATCCAGGTCCTATTATTCAAACATTCTTTTTAGATCCTGTTATTCAATCTGCATACCAAATTAATGGTGTTGTAACAGTAGTAGATAGTTATCATATACATAAACATTTTGAAAAAGGGCTAGAAGCAAAAGAACAAATTGCATTTGCTGATGTTGTATTAGTGAATAAGTTAGATTTAATTGAAGAGAGTGAAAAAGAAAATCTCTTACATGAATTGCAAGGAATAAACCCGACTGCAAAGTTAATTCAGTCGACTAATTGTGATGTGGATATTCCATCGTTACTACAAATTCAAACGTTTAAAACGAAAGATACGTTACAAATTTATCCTCATACAGAGCATAATCATTTAGAAGGTGTAAAATCGTTTGTACTACGCGAAGAGCGTCCGTTAGATTTACAAAAACTAAATGAGTGGATGTCAGCTGTCGTTCAAGAACTAGGAGAATATTTATATCGCTACAAAGGAATTTTATCGATTGATGGAGTGGATAAACGTATCGTTTTCCAAGGCGTACATACGTTATTTGCTGCTTCGTATGATAGAGAGTGGCAAGAGGGCGAAGATCGAGTAAGTGAAGTTGTTTTCATCGGAAAAGATATTAATAAAGAATGGTTCCAAGCACATTTCGAGGAGTGTGTGAAATAAGTCTGCGTTTATTGCAGGCTTATTTTTTGGACTTAACTAAGTGTTTTGTAGAAAAATACTAGATTGCCAAAAACGAAGGACTAAAAAAACCTGTTTTCACAGGTTTGTATGTTCATCTAAAAGTAACTCCATTACAACACCTACAACAGGGCCTTCATCATCAATATCGCCATTTAAACGGAAGCCAAATGACTCATATAATCCCATTGCAAGTTTGTTGTCTGGGTGTAAACTTAAATAAATTGTTTTACATTCAAATTTATTTTGTAAGAATTGAATAAGCAAGCGAAGGAAACGTTTTGCGTATCCTTTTCCTTGATATTGTTGGTCAATCATAAAGCGGTCTAACCATACGCTTTTACGTTTTTCACAATACTATCCATACATTGCATATCCTACAAGTGTTTCTCCATCATATAAACCTACTGACGTTCCGTTTCCCTCATATAATGATTCTGCTAAAGAAAACGCATTGCTTTCAATAAATTGCTGCTGGTCTTTTGTGACGTTTAAAGCAGCTACCGAACGCCAATTTTTTTCTGTTACTTCACAAATGTGAAGAGTCATAATTCCAACTCACCTTCTAAATTAATATAGCTTAAAAGCTAATATGGATAATTTTACTTGTTATTTTGGTCAAGTCAAGCAGAAACACATAAAAAAAGAAGCTGAATGTCGTATTCAGCTTCTTATCAAAAGTTGGTTAGTTAGTAGCTTCTTTCAATGTGTTTACGTTTTCTTCCATTAAAGTGAAGTAATCTTTATTATTTTTCGCATCGTCTTCAGAAATAGTAGCTAAGTGATTTAAGCGTAAAATCTTTGTACCTGTTTCTTTTTGAATAACGGATGCTACTTTTGGAGTAGAAAATGTTTCAAATAAAATATATTTTAGATTATGTTCTTTTACTGTTTTTGTAATGTCAGCAAGTTGTTTTTGAGATGGTTCATCAGAAGCTGAAATACCGGCGATAGCAATTTGTTTCAGGCCATAGCGTTGTTCCCAGTATCCATAAGCCGCATGAGAAACTAAAATATCTTTCGTTTTTGCATTCGCAACTGCTGCTTTAAATTGATCATCTAAATCAGTAAATTTTGTTTGAAGTGCTGCAAAGTTTTTTTCGAACTCTTGTTTATGGTCAGGTTGTAATGCTACAAGTGCATTTTTAATTTTTTCTGCTTGTTTCATTGCTAGAGTAGGGTCTAACCAAATGTGTGGGTCTTTATCGTGATGATGTTCATCCTCTTTATGGCCGTCTCCGTGATCATGATGCTCTTCTTCAGTAGAAGTACGTAGTTCAATACCTTTTGAAGCATTTACAATTTTAACATTTTCTTTTTGTAATGCTTTTTCCATTTTTTCAGCAAATGGTTCTAATTCAGCCCCGTTATAAACGAATAAATCGGCTTTTGCAACTTGTACTGTTTGTTTTTGACTTGGTTCAAATGTATGAGAATCTGCACCAGGTGGATAAATTGCTTCAACCGTTACATAGTCGCCACCAATTTTTTTGGCGAAATCAGCAAGAGGAAAAATAGTTGTATAAACAGTTAGCTTTCCATCTTTCTTGGCATTACCTTCTTTTGTATTTGAGCAGCCAGTAAAAATTAAAGTGAAAATAAGTAAGAATGAAAATATAGTCAATCTTTTAGGCATGAAGTTCTCCTCTTTTCTTTTTTTACGGATATATTTTCCCCAATTATAGAAGAAAAATATCATTTTAATACAAAACGGAATAATTACGTTTTAGTTTGCGAACTTAGTATAATACATCTTTTATAAAGTTGCAATAAATAATAATCATTCCGATTTGATTTTGTTATAAAGTTGTCAAATATAGGTGTGTTATTTTTGCGAATACATGCATATGTGACAACGCTGTGTTCATATATATGAAAGGAGGGTGTAGAGGGGGCTGAGTGTTTGGGTTACTTAATGGAAGCTATTTTATTGATATTAGCGGTAGTATTACCATTAGCCGTAGTCTTAATTTTTTTAAGAAGATTAATAAGTAATTTAGGAGATGCATCAACCGTAACAAAATTACGAGAGAAAGATGAGAAAAAAGAGTGAGTAAAGCACTATGCGTACGCATAGTGCTTTACTTGTGGTAAAATGAGAGAAGGAAACTCCTAAAAGTTGTATGTTACTAAAGGAGAGAAAAGTAAAATAAGAGGTATATGCATATATGAATAAGCGAACAGCGTTAGTACTTGGTGCAAGTGGTTTAGTTGGGCAAGAGATAACGCGTCTATTACTTGAATCAGATTACTACGATTCGGTTACTATTTTTGTAAGAGAACCAATGCAATGGCAACATGAAAAGTTACAGCAAAAGCAAGTAGATTATTTGGCATTAGAGGAATATAAAGAGTTCTTTGCTGTAGATGACGTATTTAGTTGTCTAGGAACAACAATCAAAAAAGCAAAAACGAAAGCTAATTTCAAAAAGGTAGATTATGAATATACGTTACGAGCGGCTTGTTTAGCTGAAAAACAAGGGGTGCAAAATTTCCTTGTTGTGTCCTCAATGGGAGCGAATCCTAAATCGTTTTTCTTTTATTCACAAGTGAAAGGAAGAATGGAAGAGGAATTGCAAAAGTTAGTAATCGGTGGTATTCACATTTTTAGGCCATCTTTATTAGTAGGAAATCGACAAGAATTTCGCTTTGGTGAAAGAATGGCGGAAAAATTATCTCGTATGATTCCTTTTATATTTAAAGGAGCCTTCAAAAAGTATAAACCAATTTCCGCTAAAGATGTGGCAAAAGGGATGTATATAACTGCATTGCGAGAAGAATCAGGTATCCACATTTATAATTCGAATGAAATTACAACGATAGAATAAATAAAACCGAGAAGAAAAGCTTCTCGGTTTTATTTATTTGTACTGATTTTCCCAGGCGCTCGCTCGTATTGATACGGTTCTTCTAATTCAAAGCCAAGTTCATTGGCGGCTATTCTTGGGAAGTAAGGATTGCGAAGTAACTCACGTCCGATAAAAATTAAATCTGCTTCGTTATTATTTAAAATTTGCTCTGCTTGTGCCCCGGTCGTAATCAATCCAACTGCACCAGTTGCAATGTTAGCATGCTCTTTAATATGTTTAGCATATTGTACTTGATACCCAGGGTAAACATCGATGCGCGCAGGTACAACAGCCCCAGAGCTACAATCGATTAAATCTACTCCTTGTTCTTTCATCCATTTTGTATATTGTACATAATCTTGAACTGTTAACCCGTCAGGATGATAATCATTTGCTGAAATACGAACAAATAGCGGTCCGTTCCAAACTTCATTTATCGATTCAATGATTTCGCGTAAGAAACGATATCGATTTTCAGGTGAACCACCATATTCATCAGTCCGCTTATTGGTAAGTGGAGAAAGAAATTCATTAATAAGATAACCGTGAGCACCGTGTATTTCAATAACGTCAAATCCAGCTTGTTTGGATCGTACTGCAGCTTGCTGAAAAGCTAATACAGTATCTTTAATTTGGTGTTTGCTCATTTCTATTGGCATTTTCATTGTTTCATTAAATGGAATGGCTGAAGGAGCTAACGCATTTGTTTCTAATTCTGCTTTTCTTCCAGCATGAGCGAGTTGAATGGCAGCTTTTGCACCATTATCGTGTATAAAAGTTGTCGCTTTATGTAAGCCTTCAATTAGACTGTCATCCCAAATGCCTAAGTCTTTATTTGAAATTCGACCTTCAGGTAACACGGCTGTTGCTTCAATCATAACTAAACCAACTTGACCAGCAGCTCTTGTTCCATAATGAATGAGATGGAAATTCGTTACTTGGCCATCCTCGTTTTTCGATGAATACATGCACATAGGTGACATAACAATCCGATTTTTTAATGTAACGTCTTTAATTGTATAAGGTGAAAAAAGTTTGTAATTCATCCAATAGCCTCCTAGATTGAATTTTCTTACATTGTATCATTCTCGTTTTTGTTTCTCGAATAAAACGCTTATACGAAAAATTTTGTCTATTCGTGTTACAATAACAAATATGAATTGAATTGGAGGATGGCATATGTATCAGGCTTATTATGAAAGTGAATTAGGCTTGTTAGAAATTACAGCGAACGATAAAGGAATTACGTCTGTTATATTTGTTGATGAGAGACAAGAAGAACATACAAATGAAATGATAGATCAATGTATAAATGAATTAGATGAATATTTTAAGGGAAAGAGAAAAGAGTTCACAGTTCCGCTGTCTGCTGAGGGAACATCATTTCAAAAAAACGTATGGGATGCGCTCTATACGATTCCTTATGGCGTAAGTGCTTCATATTTAGATATTGCCGAGAAGGTCGGAAATACGAAAGCTGTACGAGCAATAGGAGGAGCAAATAGTCGCAATCCCATTTCAATAATCGTTCCGTGTCATCGTGTAATAGGGAAGAGCGGAAAACTTGTTGGGTATGCGGGTGGTTTATGGAGGAAAGAGTGGTTATTAAAACACGAAGGTATTTTGAAATGACGTATGGATGGGAAGAGGGATTGTTTTGAAATGTATAAATTGTGGGCAACTTTGCGAGGGGAATCAGTTAAATTGTGAAAGTTGCCAGCGGAATTTGCATACTGAACAGAGTGAAGGAAGCTCGCTAATAGACAAGGAATTAGAAGTATATGTAGGGAGACAATATCCGTATTACAAAAGGAAATGGGAGCTTGAGGAAAAGCGGATTGCTAGGTGGAGCTGGAATGGTTGGGCAGCTATTTTCAATGTAGGTTGGCTCGGATATCGTAAGTATTATTTACCTGCAGCTTTATTTGTAGTGTTATTATTAGCGTGTGATGCGTTTTCTTATTATATGGGCTTCAACGTAGCATTGCCAATCATTAATATGGTGCCTCTTACGTTTCTATTACTCGTTTTTATTTTATTTGGAATGGCGATTTTTGCGAATGGATTATATTATCAATTTGCAGAAAGGCGTATATATCGAATAAAAGCAAGAGAAATTCAAGATGGATCGGTTGAAAAGTACCTCATTCGTGATAGTGGTGGAACGAGTAAAATGGGAGCAACAATTGTTACGATTTTAGCGGTTGCTAGTATTTTTATCAGCCATTTCTTTTTCCCGACTGATCGAGATATTATTCAAAAAGTTCGTACAAGCTCGCTATATGAATATCCATTCCTTTCAATTGGTGAATCGTTTGAAAATTATTTTAGAAATCCGGGTTGGGCATATTATCGTGGCACTGAAGGATTAGAATTGGTAGAGTTCCAAGGGGATAGTCCGGATATGTCGAAGAAAAAGGTTACGATCCAATTTGTTGTTGATTATAAATTGGGTGAGATTGAGCCATACTCACTTATGATTAATGGCGAATCTAAAAATGAGGAAGAATTTTTAAAGATAATGGACGAAATATTTAAAGTTCAAAATCCATTTGACATAGAGGATGGATTACAAGTAAAAGAAAAAGAAGTGGATAGTAGAGCTCTCTATCCGCTTCTTTTTTTGTATATACGAAAATAATATTTGAAATAATCTGAATCCTTTGTATAATAATATGTATTATACTGGCTTTCATTTATACATATAGATTGGGGGAAGGAACAATGAAGAGAAAGGTAACAACGATTGCTGCAGTTGCATTATCGACTAGTATATTAGTTGCAGGTTGCGGAAATGGGGAGAAGGCATCTACAACGAAGAAAGAAGCAGGTAAGGAGGTAGCAGATAAGCAAGTATTAAACTTACTAGAAACAGCAGAAATTCCTTCAATGGATACGTCAAAATCAACAGACTCTGTATCATTCCGTGCCTTTGTAAATGCAATGGAAGGATTATATCGTTTAGATAAGGATAATAAACCAACTCCAGGTATGGCAAAAGATGTGAAAATTAGTGAAGATAAAAAGACATATACATTTGAATTACGTGATGCAAAATGGTCAAATGGTGATCCAGTTCGAGCGCAAGATTTTGTATATGCATGGCAACGTACATTAGATAAAGCAACGGCAGCTGAGTATGCATTTATTTTATTTGATGTGAAAAATGCACAGAAAGTAAATAAAGGAGAGTTACCGTTAGATCAATTAGGAGTGAAAGCGAAGGATGATAAAACGTTAGTAGTAGAATTAGAACAACCAGCACCATATTTTCTTGAGCTTACTTCATTCCCAACATTCTTCCCTTTAAATGAAAAATATGTGAAAGAACAAGGAGATAAATACGGATTAGAAGCAGATAAATTATTATATAATGGACCGTTTACGATGAGTGAATGGAAACATGAAAGGAGTTATCAGTTAAAGAAAAATCCTAATTATTGGGATAAAGATACTGTGAAGTTAGAAGAAATTAATGTGAATATTGTGAAGGAAACAAGCACAGGAGTAAATTTATATGATAGTGATCAAGCGGACCGTGTTATTTTAACTTCTGAATTTGTTGATAAATATAAAAAGAATAAGCCAGATGAATTTAAAACGAAGTTAGATCCGCGTATGTATTTCTTACGATTTAACCAAAAAAATGCAACGTTTAAAAACCAAAAGGTTCGTGAAGCAATTGATCTAGCATATGATAAAAAAGGAATTGCAAATGTTATTTTAAATGACGGATCATTGCCAGCATATTTCTTAGTACCTGAAAAATTTACGACAGGACCTGATGGGAAAGATTTCCGTACTGTAAATAAAAATTTCCGTGACAGTAAAGATAATGCAGCAAAAGCAAAAAAAATATGGGAAGAAGCGAAGAAAGAACTTGGCCAAGATACAATTACAGTAGAATTACTAAATGATGATAACGGTAGTCGTAAAAAAGTAGGAGACTTTATTAAAGAAGAGTTAGAGAAAAATTTACCTGGTATTAAAGTGAATTTAAAACAACAGCCATATAAGCAGAAGTTGGATTTAGAAAAGAAATTTGAATATGAATTTTCGTTATCTGCATGGAGTCCAGATTATCCAGATCCAATGACTTATATTGATATGTTTGTTACTGGAAGCTCATTTAATGAAATGGATTATTCTAATCCAAAGTATGATGAGTTAGTAGCGAAATCAAAAGGAGAACTATTAAAAGATGATAAAGCACGCTGGAATGCACTTGCAGAAGCGGAAAAAATCTTAATTGGTCAAGATGCTGCCATTTCTCCTACGTACCAACAAAGTACCGCATACTTAGAGAAACCATACGTAAAAGGTATTGCAAATCATACGTTTGGTGGGGACTTCAGTTATAAATGGGCATATATTACAAAAAAATAGTATAATAAAAGATGAGTGAATTTTCGCTCATCTTTTATTTGTATAGGAGGAATTAGAGTTGTTAAAAGGAATCAATCATCTTTGTTTTTCAGTATCTAATTTAGAAGATTCTATTACATTTTACGAAAAAGTATTGGAAGGAGAATTATTAGTTAGAGGAAGAAAAATTGCATATTTTAATATATGTGGAGTATGGATAGCGCTTAATGAAGAAATACATATTCCAAGAAATGAGATTCATCAATCTTATACACATATTGCGTTTTCTGTTGAACAGAAAGACTTTGAACGTCTACTGCAGCGATTAGAAGAAAATGATGTTCATATTTTACAAGGAAGAGAACGTGATGTAAGGGATTGTGAATCTATCTATTTTGTTGACCCAGACGGGCATAAGTTTGAATTTCATTCAGGGACATTGCAAGACAGGCTTAATTATTATAGGGAAGATAAACCTCATATGACGTTTTATTAAGGGGGCAAAGAAAGTTGCATGCGCTAGTAATTGGTGGAACAGGAATGTTAAAGAGGGTGTCTATGTGGCTTTGTGAGCAAGAGTTTCATGTTTCTATTATTGGAAGAGATGAAGTGAAATTAGAAAATGTTAAACGAGAGAGTGCTATACCAGAAAATATCACATGTCTTCCGTTAGATTATCATAATGATGACGATGTAAAGGTAGCTATTAAAAGCACAATTGAGCGGAATGGCCCAATAACATTAGTTGTCGCATGGATACACTCAAGTGCAAAAGATGCGTTATCACTTATTTGTAGAGAATTAGACTTATCGTCTGAAACATACGAAGTTTTTCATATTTTAGGCAGTAAAGCGTCGAGAATAGCCTCACAAAAAATAGGCGGTACGCGATGTAGCTATCATAGAATAATTTTAGGTTTTATATTAGAAGATACATACGCAAGATGGCTTACTCATGAAGAAATATCGGATGGGGTAATAAAAGGAATTGAAAGTAAATGTAATGAATGGATTGTAGGACGAGTAGAACCGTGGGAATTGCGGCCAACATGGTAAGGGGGAATTGAAGTGAAGACAACGGTATATGTAACAAGGCATGGTGAAACGGAATGGAATGTAGCGAAGCGAATGCAAGGACGAAAAAATTCTGCTTTAACTGAAAATGGTATACTGCAAGCTAAGCAATTAGGAGAGCGAATGAAAGATTTATCTATTCATGCAATCTATAGTAGTCCGAGTGAAAGAACCCTTCATACTGCAGAGTTAATAAAGGGAGAACGTGATATACCGATAATCGCGGATGAGCATTTCTATGAAATTAGCATGGGTATATGGGAAGGACAGACAATTGATGATATAGAAAGGCAATACCCAGACGACATACAGTTATTTTGGTATGAACCACATCTTTTTCAGTCAACATCAGGAGAAAATTTTGAGGCTGTTCATAAAAGGGTAATTGAGGGGATGCAGCTTCTTTTGGAAAAGCATAAAGGAGAAAGTATATTAATTGTCTCCCATGCGGCAGCAGCAAAATTACTTGTAGGACATTTTGCAGGTATTGAAATAGAAAATGTGTGGAATGATCCATTTATGCATAGTGCTAGTCTCAGTATAATAGAATTTGAAGATGGTAAAGGTGAAGTGAAGCAATTTGCAGATATAAGTCATTTTCAATAAAGCGGGATAAACGTAAAAAAGGCCGCAAAACGGCCTTTTTTTGTAGGCATAAAAACTAACAATTACGTTTTTTATACCAGAAGTGATCAAATTTCTTGTGTTTGCAAGATGGGAATTTATGTCCGCCTTTGCAATCATTCCATTTGTGTCCATCATCGTGACAGTCTTTACCATGATCGCATGAATCATCGCAAGAGCCGCCGTGTCTATGCGGGAAGAATTCGCACTTTTTACAGAAACTTCGTTTAGTCCAGAAAAATTTCTTTTCAAAGCGTATGCATTTTGTAATGAATGTACAATGTTTTCTGCGAGTACGTTTTGTAACTAAAACGCATTCTTTTCTACGCGTCACTTTCGTAACGAACGTCCATTTTTGAACGCGTACACGAGTACATTTTGTAACAAATGTCCATTTTTTCACATGCGTACATTTTGTAACGAACGTACAATGTTTCACGCGAGTACATCTTGTTCTTGGACATTTACCCCCAGTTGTACATTTACATCCAGTTGTACAAGTATGATGAGTGAATTTATCATCATCGCATTCAAAAGTACTTGGATCTTGGTGTAAGAAATCCTCCATCCCAGCACTTTTGATTTCTTCAACCGCTTTTCTAATATCACGTTTCATAGAAATCCTCCTTATCATGTATTAAGTTGAAAAGGTATTCTTTTTCCTTAACAGGATATGTATGTAGGTATCTTTCTGAACAGGACAAGAGTGTAATTTTATATAAATAGATGATAGCGGATGTATGGACAAGGCGAGTTGCATACATTGAATGAAGAGAACTGAGAAGGGATGAGAAAACATGCTACCTTCATATGATTTTTTTATTCATCCAATGTACTTAGTGGAATTGAAAAAAGACATTTGGTCAGACAGTCCAGTACCAGCAAAATTAACTTATGGAAAAAAGAAGTATGATATTGATATCGTATACCGTGGTGCTCATATTCGTGAATTTGAGAAGAAATCTTATCATGTTATGTTTTATAAACCGAAAAAATTTCAAGGTGCGAAAGAGATTCATTTAAATTCTGAGTTTATGGATCCGTCTCTCATACGAAATAAATTATCTTTAGACTTTTTTCATGATATTGGTGTACTTTCACCGAAATCACAACATGTGTTTATAAAAATTAATGGTCAAATTCAAGGTGTATATTTACAGTTAGAATCAGTGGATGAAAATTTTTTGAAAAATAGAGGATTACCGAGTGGTTCTATTTATTATGCGATAGATGATGATGCGAATTTTTCTTTAATGAGTGAGAGAGATAAAGATGTTAAGACCGAGCTCTTTGCGGGTTATGAATTTAAATACTCGAATGAAAATAGTGAAGAACAGCTGAGTGAATTTGTATTTCAAGCGAACGCTTTGTCGAGGGAATCTTATGAAAAAGAAATTGGGAAGTTTTTGCATGTTGATAAATATTTACGATGGTTAGCTGGCGTTATTTTTACACAAAACTTTGATGGTTTCGTTCATAACTATGCACTATATCATAATGATGAAACAAATTTATTTGAAGTAATACCGTGGGATTATGATGCGACTTGGGGGCGAGATGTACAAGGGAGACCACTTAATCATGAATATATTCGTATTCAAGGTTATAACACGTTAAGTGCAAGATTGTTAGATATACCTGTATTTAGAAAGCAATACCGAGGTATTTTGGAAGAAATATTAGAAGAACAATTTACCGTTTCATTTATGATGCCGAAAGTAGAAAGTTTGTGTGAGTCGATTCGTCCTTATTTACTACAAGATCCATATATGAAAGAAAAATTAGAAATATTTGATCAAGAAGCTGATATGATTGAGGAATATATAAATAAAAGAAGAAAGTATATACAAGATCATTTACATGAATTGGATTAATTTTGAAAGAGATTGGAACATTATCAATCTCTTTTTTTGTATAATAAAGAAGTATTGGTAGAATTGGCGTAATATATACTTAATAAAGGATGGAGATGTGGAAACATGACGGTAAAATGGATTGATTGGGTAAAACAAATACAATCTATAGCTCAAGCGGGTTTAACGTATTCTAAGGATGTGTATGATATAGAACGTTTCCAACAATTACGGGATATTTCCATTTCGATGATGTCACATTATACAAAGACAGATTGGGAAGTTGTAGAGAAGTTATTTGCAAGTGAGACAGGCTATCAAACACCTAAAGTCGATATAAGAGCAGTCGTTTTTCAAAATGAAAAGTTATTATTTGTGAAAGAAAAAAGTGATGGGAAATGGGCATTGCCAGGTGGATGGGCTGATATCGGTTATACGCCGACAGAAGTAGCAGCAAAAGAGGTTTTCGAAGAGACAGGTTATGAGGTAGATCATTTTAAGTTACTCGCTATATTTGATAAAGAAAAACATCAACCATCGCCTTCAGCAACGCATGTATATAAAATTTTTATTGGCTGTAAAATTATTGGCGGTGAAAAGAAAACTAGTATTGAAACAGATGATGTGGAGTTTTTTGGTGAAAATGAATTGCCTAATTTATCGATTGCTAGAAATACAGAAGAGCAAATTAAACAAATGTTTGCCTACATAAAAGAACCTCAGAAAGAAATAGTAATAGATTAATAATGCGTATGCCTGTGATATTGTCGGCATGAAGATATTGGCAGAATGCAACCTTTATGTAATAATGAGATGGTATGTGAAGAAAAAAGGAGATAGAAAATAAGATGTTAGCAAGCATAATAGATCAGTTATTGCAATTTTTTGCAAGTTTAGGTTACTTTGGAGTAGCGCTAGCTTTAATGATTGAAATTATCCCAAGTGAAATTGTACTTTCGTATGCTGGCTTTTTAGTCGCAGATGGTAAAATTAGCTTTGTCGGTGCAGTTATTGCTGGAACAATCGGTGGTACTTTAGCCCAAATCTTTTTATATTGGCTTGGATACTATGGTGGACGTCCAGTTGTAGAGAAATATGGGAAATATCTGCTTATTAATAAACACCATTTAGACATAGCAGAAAATTGGTTTAAGCGTTACGGAGCAGGAGTAATCTTTTCGGCACGTTTTATCCCAGTCGTACGTCATGCAATTTCTATTCCAGCAGGATTAGCTAAGATGCCATTAAAACTATTCACACTGTATACAGTAGTTGCGATTATTCCGTGGTCAATACTATTTATATATTTAGGTGAAAAGCTTGGTGGAAATTGGCGACATATTAAAGAGTATGCATCTGACTACACACATTACATAATTATAGGAGCGGTTCTCTTTGTTGCTCTATACTTCGGTTTAAAGTATTTCAAAAAGAAAAAAGCAGCGCGTTAAAGTCAATGATTTTTCATTGGCTTTTTTATTTGTTTTGGTTCTAAAAAAAAGGAGTTGTCCATAATGTGTAATAATAAAGCGTAGCGGAGGAATGTGATGAAAGGGTCACCGTTTATACGTGGAACGATATTTTTAACAATGGCAACGATGATATCTAAAATGTTAGGGTTTATATATGTTATACCATTTACAGCTATGGTCGGTACGAGTGGGTACGTTTTATACACGTATGCTTATCGTCCATATACAATTATGCTTAGCATTGCGACGATGGGACTACCACTTGCAGTTTCAAAGATGGTATCAAAATATGATCAATTAAATGATTATCATACGGTTAAGAGAGTGTTGAAAAGTGGAATTGTTTTTATGTTTATAATGGGAGTTATTTCGTGTTTTACGTTATATATGCTAGCTCCGCATTTGGCTAAACTTGTAATCGATGGAAATGATCAAACGGGGAATAGTGTAGCGGCGGTCACTACTAATATTCAAATTGTAAGTTTTGCGTTAATACTCGTACCAGTAATGAGTTTATTAAGGGGCTTTTTTCAAGGATTTCAATCGATGGGGCCTTCTGCTCTAAGTGTAGTTGTAGAGCAATTTTTTCGAGTCTTAACCATCTTGATAGGAAGCTTTGTCGTTTTATATGTTTTAAAAGCTTCTATCTCACTAGCTGTTGGTATTTCAACGTTCGGTGCTTTTATGGGAGCGATAGGTGGACTAACTGTTTTAAGTGCGTATTACATAAGGAGGAGAAAGCACTTAAAGAAAAAAGAAATGGCAAGTATACCGCAAACAACGAAATCTTTTTTTTCACTATATAAGGAGCTCTTTACATATTCAATACCATTTGTTGTGGTTGGTTTAGCAATTCCGTTGTATCAGACGATTGACACATTTACAATTAATAAATTACTTATACAAATAGGATATATGCAAGGAGAAGCGGAGAAGATTAATGCGATAATTGGACTTGTTCAGATGGTTGTACTTATCCCAGTTTCCGTTGCGACTGCTTTTAGTATGTCACTCGTACCTGAGATGACAAAAGCTTATACAGCAGGAAATGTGAAGTTACTGTACAAACATTTTACGAGGACGAATCTATTAGTAGTAGGTATTACGGTACCCGCGGCAATTGGAATGATGGTGTTAGCAAAACCAGTGTATACTCTTTTATTTGGTGCCGGAAATGATCCGGAGATGGGAAGCGTTATTTTACAGTATTACGCTCCTGCTTGTATACTATTTTCGCTTTTTACAGTAACGGCTGCAATGTTGCAAGGAATTAATCAACAACAGAAAACAGTGCTAGGGTTAGTGATTGGCATTATTGTGAAGATAGTTTTAAATATTGTATTGCTTCCGTATTTTGATTATGTAAGTTTTATTATTTCAACATACGCTGGTTATACGATTTCAGTTGGCTTTAACTTGTGGATGCTTTCTAAATATGTTATAAAGGCAACATATGCTTTTTAAGGCAGAGAGCACTCTGTCTTTTTCTTTGTTTATCCCGCTTTAACGGGCAGTAAGATCCTCACCTCAAAATTCAGCGAAAGAAAAGAAGTTTGGTTGGGGGCGGGCTGCCCGTAAAAGCCCGATTGGTGAGGGCTGAAAATCAGTGGGGGGATGAAGCCCCCCACTGATTAAAGTTTCACTTTATAATATTTTTCTTATAAAAACGTTTTCAAAATAATTTTTCTATTGAAATTTAAACGTATGTTTCATATGCTGAGAATGGCGGTTCAAAAACTGTTATGTAAGAGAGGTAGATTCCTACATGTAAAAAGAATCGGGGTGATAGTATGTTAAATATTTATTTAACAGACCGAAACGGAAAACTACAAGAGGTTGAGGAAATGCAAAAGGGTTGCTGGATTAATGTACTTCATCCAACGGAAGAAGAAATTCAATATCTAGTACAAACTTTAAATGTGGACTTAGATTTCATTAAAGACCCTTTAGATGATGAAGAACGCTCTCGTATTGAAAAGGAAGACAATAATACTTTAATAATCGTGGATATTCCAACAGTTAGACATGATGAAGAAGGAAATTCGATTTATGACACGATTCCAATAGGTATGATTGTAATGCCAGATTGCTTTGTGACAATTTGTTTAGAAGAAAATCCAATTTTTGAACGTTTTATTAATCAACGTATTAAAGAATTTTATACGTTTAAAAAGACACGCTTTGCACTTCAGCTCTTATATACGATTTCTACTTACTATTTAAGATACTTAAAGCAAATTAACAGAAAGACAATCGATTTAGAGCATCAATTAAATCAGTCGATGAAAAATAAAGAGATTTTCACATTGCTAGGTCTTGAAAAAAGTTTAGTTTACTTTACAACATCATTGAAGGCGAATAAAATTGTAATTCAAAAATTAATGCGTAACAGTACATTTTTAAAAATGTATGAAGACGATCAAGATTTATTAGAAGATGTATTAATTGAAAATAAACAGGCTATTGAAATGGCGGAAATATATAGTCATATTCTAAGTGGAATGATGAATACTTTTAGCTCTGTTATATCGAATAATTTGAACAGTGTTATGAAACTGTTAACGTCTATTACAATCATTTTATCATTACCAACAATGGTCTCTAGTTTCTTCGGAATGAACGTAAAGGTTCCATTTGAAGGTGAGGCTCAAGGTTTTGTAATTGTACTCATAATATGTGCAACATTATCTTGCGCTTTAGCATTTGTATTTTGGAAGAAACGTTACTTTTAACGATAAGAAAGCTGCTCTAGCATAGTTGTGTAACTGCGCTAGAGCAGCTTTTTTGCTATGAAATCCCAAATTTTGAATAGAATATAATTTATAAAATGTAATGTATATGAAAGGGATGAATTCCGTATAAGTCTTGTCCAATCAATAAAATGGGGTTAAAATTACATATTGTTAATGAAAAGTTGGAGGAAATACATCATGGAATTGTTTCAATTACCGAAAGCATTCCTGCAAATGAATACAATCTTTATCTCCATATTGATCGAAGCACTTCCTTTTGTGCTCATTGGTGTATTTATTTCAGGATTCATTCAAATGTTTGTGACAGAAGATATGGTAGCAAAATGGATGCCGAAAAACCGATTTCTGTCTGTTTTAATGGCTACTTTTTTAGGGATGATGTTTCCAGGTTGTGAATGTGGAATCGTTCCGATTGTTAGGCGATTAATTGGAAAAGGGGTTCCGCCATATGCCGGGATTGCATTTATGTTAACTGGTCCAATTATTAATCCGGTCGTATTATTTGCAACATACGTTGCCTTTGGAAGTAGTATGCACATGGTATGGTATCGTTCTATTGTAGCGATTATCGTAGCAATCATTGTTGGAATTATATTATCATTTATGTTTAAAGAACATCAATTACGAGATGATCACTTCCCAGAAGTGAATCATAAGCGTCCATTACGTAAAAAAATGTGGGATGTATGTACGCATGCTGTTGAGGAATTTTTCTCGATGGGAAAATATTTAGTATTAGGTGCATTAATTGCAGCTGCAGTTCAAACGTTCGTACAAACTTCAACACTTCTTGCTATAGGACAAGGGCCGTTCTCTTCACCAGCTGTTATGATGGGACTTGCTTACATTTTATCACTTTGTTCAGAAGCAGATGCATTTATTGCTTCGTCATTCCAAAGTACATTTTCAACAGCATCACTTGTCGCGTTCCTCGTATATGGACCGATGGTGGATATTAAAAATATGTTTATGATGCTTGCGACATTTAAAACAAAATTTGTAATTGTCGTTACAGTTACAGTTACAGTTGTTGTTTATGCAAGCTCACTACTCATTTATGCGATGGGGTGGTAGGTTATGTTTCGAGCATATATATTATTAGGTTTTACAATCTTAATCGCGCAGCTTCATATTTCAGGTAATATTACGAAGTATATTAATATGAAGTATGCCTACTTATCAAAAACAGCAGCTATTATATTAGGTTTTTTAACTGTTGTTCAAATTATAATCGTTTTCCAAAAAGAACATCAAAAAGAAAGAGAACAGCATAATTGTGGTTGTGATCATAGCCATTGCGGGCATGATCATTCGAAAGATGAAAATACTTGGTGGAAAAAAGCATTTTCGTACACATTGTTTTGTTTTCCGATAGTCTCAGGTTTGTTTTTCCCGATTGCAACGTTAGATTCAGATATTGTTAAGGCAAAAGGGTTTCATTTTCCTGTTGCACAAGCAGAAAGTACAGATCCATTTATGAGAAGGCAATTTTTAAGACCTGATACGAGTATATATTACGGAAAAGAAGGATACCGTGGTGTAATGGAGAAAGGGAAGAAAGAGTTTGTAACAAAGGATAGTGTTACTTTAAATGATGAAAACTTCCTAAAAGGAATGGAGACGATTTACAATTACCCTGGTGAGTTTACTGGGAAAAAATTATCATTTAAAGGTTTTGTTTTCAAAGATGATTCTTCTAAAAAAGAACAATACTTCTTATTCCGTTTCGGTATTATACATTGTGTAGCGGATTCTGGTGTATATGGTATGTTAGTGAAAAAGCCAGAAGGTGTAGAATGGAAAAACGATGATTGGATTCAAATAGAGGGAGAAATTTCTACTGAATTTTATCAGCCGTTCCATGCGAACATTCCTGTTTTAGAAGTAACGAAATGGAATAAAGTTGAACAGCCAAAAGAACAATATGTATTTAGAGGAGCCGATTGATAACATCGGTTCTTTTTTATGGACTAAAAGTTCTGAATGTTGTTAATATTAAACGTGTAGTTCATTTAGTATAGCGATTATTGAGATATTAAGGATACATCATTAAAGGGGTGATAACAATGACAGAAGTAAAGGGGAAAACAGCCAATGAATCAAGGGTGTTCAAAACGAGCCGAGTATTTCCAACAGATTTAAATGATCATAACACGTTATTTGGTGGAAAGATATTAGCCGAGATGGATATGGTTGCTTCTATTTCAGCAACGAGGCATGCAAGAAAAGAATGTGTAACAGCCTCTATGGATTGGGTTGATTTCTTACATCCAGTTCGCTCTTCAGATTGTGTTAGTTATGAATCCTTTGTAATTTGGACGGGTAGAACGTCTATGGAAGTATTTGTGAAGGTAGTAGCGGAAGATTTAATTTCAGGTGAGAAGCGTATCGCAGCAACGTCTTTTGTTACTTTTGTTGCACTGAGTAAGGAAAATAATCCAGTTCCTGTGCCGCGAGTAATCCCTGAAACAGAAGAAGAGAAAGAATTACATCGCATTGCAGTGTTACGTGCAGAACAACGTCATATACGTAAGGCAGAGAGTAAGAAAGTAGCTACATTACTAACTTTTTGAATTGAATATTTAGTTGTTAAAAGTATTATAACAGAGCGAAATGTTCTTCATATGAAAAGCGGACACCTAAAAATAGGTGTCCGCTTTTATAGTTTTTCTATCCGCATATCATGTGACAATAACTACTTAGCAGAAGCAAGCAGCACCGACGATGATTAAGAGGATAAATAATACGACTAATAACGCGAATCCATTACCATGTGCGAAGCCCATTGTTATTTCCTCCTTTTATTTTAAGATACAACATACAATATGCAAATGAGCTATCGTTTGATATGGACATATATCATGCAATGACATATTTTCTTGAATGATATTGTATTAAAAAAGGGAAGATATAGAAATAACAGTAAGTGGAGAAAGGAAAATATCCATGAAACACTTTTTCGTTGTAATCCTTTGTGTAATAGGTGTATTCATTTGGATGAACATCGATGTGGAAATGGGGAAAAAAATGGCTAGTGAATATGAAGTAGGACAAGTTAGATTAGGTGAATTTCAACTGTATACGAACGGTGAAGAGTTATATACGAATTTATTTGAGGATATACGTAATGCGGAGAAGTACATATATATCCATTTTTATATTGTAGGTAAAGATGAAATAAGCAAAGAGTTTTTGCAGTTGCTCGAGAAAAAGGCATCTAGCGGAGTAGAAGTGAAATTGTCAGTCGATCGAATAGGTGGATATAAGCTGAAGAAAAAGGTAATTCGTCAACTACAAAGCAATGGTGTCCAGTTTACGTTTAGTAAAAACCCTAAATTGAAACATTTATTCTATTCGTTGCATCAGCGAAATCATAGACGAATTGTTACGATAGACGGAAAAGTATCATATATCGGCGGCTTTAACATCGGAAAGGAATACCTTGGACAAGATCCGAAATTTGGCCAGTGGCGTGATTATCATGTGCGGGTTAAGGGGAATGGTGCCACGGATATGGAAAGAAAATTTGCTGCTGACTGGAAAGAAGATACGGGAGAAAAAATGCCTGTACATGAAAGTCTACCTGCAATTGGGAATGTAAAATATCAATATTTATTTTCAGATGGAAAAGGGTTATGGGAAAAATATGGAGCGTTTTTAAAGCAGGCTAAAAAGTCTTTAATTATTGCTACACCATATTTTGTACCAAGTAAAGAAATGATGAAAGAGTTAAAAGGTGCATTAAACCGCGGTGTCAATGTGAAAATTCTCGTACCATTTAAAAGTGATGCAGTATTGTTAAAACAAGCTGCCTATCCGTATTTGAGAGAGATGAACCATGCTGGAGCGGAGATCTATCAATATCGGAATGGTTTTTTTCACGGGAAAGTAACAATCATTGATGGAGAAATTGTTGATATAGGTACAGCGAATTTTGATAATAGAAGTTTTTATTTAAATTGTGAATCTAATTGTGTCGTATATGATAAAACAGTTGTTGCTGACGTATGGGATCGACTAAAAGAAGACTTCCATAAATCAAAAAGATTTTCGGAAGAAGATTTTGAGAAAATTAGTAAATGGGATTGGTTTTTAGCAAGAATAGCAAATGTTATAGCATCATATTTATAGCATATAGACAAAAAGTAGGGAGGCACTTTCATGGATTGTATGAAAGAATTGATGAGGTATAGTTATATGCTTATATATAAGGTTGGGGAGTATACAGGACAGGTAAGAGACGAAGAATTAAAGGAGCTATTACAGCATCATTTACCATATATGTTGCAAGCATATAATGAACAAGTGAACTTTCAAGAAGGAGAGAATGTACAGCATATAACTTGTGAACCAATTTCATTTCATTTTCATGAAATGGAAAAGGAAACTGATAGTAAATATACAGGTGATATGTATATTGCAACTTGTTATATTTCGCATTTGAAACGGTTAGCGTTAAAGTTTGCTCAAGTGGCAGTTGAAGTTGCAAATCCAGAATTTCGCTCGTTTTTAGAAAACTGCTTCCTGAAAATGAATCGTTATGCCTATAGTGTATGGCAATATGTCGTGAAGAAAGAGTATAAGATTAAACATGTATATGAAAATGAGAAATTTGCATAAGAGACTAAGGCGGAAAGATAGGCGCCTTAGTTTTTTACTTTTCGTAGAGAAAAATGAATATATGTACATATTTATTATCAGAAAATTTACAAACATTTACCGTTTATTTACTATTTTTCAATCTTTCCTTTAAAAATAGAGAGTAATATGGGATTGTACATATTCTATCAAAAGGAGGAAACGCAAATGAACAAATGGGTTAAATCATTAACTGCTATGGCACTTGCAAGTTCTTTATTAATGGTAGGTTGTAGTAAAGGTGAGGACAAGAAGAAAGAAGACGATACAACAACACAACAAGAGGATAAAAAGGATAAAGAAACAAGTGGAACTGAGAAGTCTACGGATTCTAAAGAAAAGAAATAATGTAATAATAGAGCTTCCTCTTTTATGTGAGGAAGCTTTTTTGTTGTAAATTGATTGAGATTATTGAAAAATAGAGAAAGAATGAAAGAGGAGGAAAACAAATGAAAGTATGTATATTGGGAGCAACAGGGCGAGTAGGTTCAAACATAATTAAATTAGCATTAAAAGATTCAGCAGAAGTGACTGCATTAGCGCGTGATTCAAGTAGGGTAGAAATAAATCATGAAAGATTACGAGTTATAGAAGGTAATGTATTAAATGAAAATGATATAAAGAAAGCGATAAAAGGAAGCGATATAGTAATTAGTGCACTTGGAACGGATCAAAATGGGACGTTAGCGAAGAGTATGCCACAAATAATAAAGAAAATGGAAGAAGAAGGAGTTCGTAAAATCATTACAATAGGAACAGCCGGTATTTTACAAGCAAGAACAAATCTAAATTTATATCGTTTTCAATCAACGGAATCAAAGAGAAAGTCGACAACAGCAGCAGAAGATCATTTAGCTGCATATAAGATACTTAGTAGTAGTAATTTATGCTGGACGGTCGTTTGTCCGACGCATTTAATTGACGGTGATGTGACAGGTATATATCGAACTGAAAAAGATGTATTACCAGAAGGAGGAGCAAAAATAACAGTTGGTGATACAGCGCAATTTACATGGAATCTGTGTAGTGAAAACAAATATGAGAATAGTCGAGTAGGTATTTCATATTAAAAAACCATCCCGAAATTGGGATGGTTAAAAGACGATATAACATACAAATATGATAATCATAATGATTTGGAGAATGGCTTTCGCTACTGTACTGCTTAAAAAACCAACTACAGTAGCAACTCCTACTAGAAAAGCGTCTTTTGGCGTTTTTTTATGCATTAATTCGGTTATAAATACCGCTAAGAACGGTATGATAATAAGTCCGAATGGTGGGAAGAAGAAAGATCCGGCAATGATCGAAATCATTCCGACACGTTCGCCCCATTTAGAACTACCGTATTTCTTCAAGAAATATCCATTTGCAATAAAATCAGCAACGAAAATGAATAGTGTGAAAATAGCTTGAATAATCCAAAAAGAAATCGTTAGTTCTCCGCCATTTATACCAAAATGGTAAATGAAATATCCAGCCCAGACAGCTAGGATGCCCGGGATAATAGGATAAATAAAAGCTAGAAATGAAATAATGAAACAGGCAATGATACAGATTGTTAAGAAAACAGTCACTTTATAACTCCTTTTGTATATCTAATTTATGTACAGCAATTTTTTTGACTTGATGTCCATCAAGTTCTAATGCCTTAAATTGAAAACCGGCATATTCGATGGAGTAGCCAGCTTCAATATTTACGTCAACCGCTTGCGATAATAGCCAGCCTCCAATTGTATCTAAGTCGCTCTCATCAATATGTAAGCCAAACATATCATTTACTTCAGAAATAAGTACTTTTCCATCTAGAACAGTAAGTTTAGGCGTACGTTTTTCAATCATAGGTGATTCATCTGCATCAAACTCATCTTGAATTTCTCCAATGATTTCTTCAAGAATATCTTCCATTGTTAAAAGTCCAGCAGTACCACCATATTCATCCATAACGATTGCCATCTGAACGCGATTCTTTTGTAGATGTACTAGTGTTTTACGAATTGGAACAGTTTCAAATACAGTTAGTACTGGATGTATGTAAGATTCAAGTGGCTTATGAATGCCTTTCGTTTGATCGTGAAATACTTCTTTCGTATTGATCATACCGATAATATCATCTTTATCTTTTTCGATGATAGGGTAGCGTGTATACTTTTCAGTTGCGACGATATCCATATTTTCTTCTAACGTATTTTCAGTAGATAAGCAAATCATTTCTGTACGAGGGACCATAATTTCTTTCGCAACTCGGTCGTCAAATTCAAAAATATTATTTACATATTTATATTCGGTTTGATTTATTTCGCCGCTTTTGAAACTTTCACCTAAAATGAGTCGTAGTTCCTCTTCAGAATGGGCAAGTTCATTTTCTTTCGCAGGTTCTAAACCGAGTAGTTTTGTGAAAAAGATAGCAGTACTATTAAGTAACCAAATGAATGGGTACATAATTTTATCAAATAAAATAAGTGGTCGTGCAAACTTAAGCGTAATCGCCTCTGCTTTTTGAATTGCGAATGACTTTGGAACTAATTCACCTAATACAACATGGAAAAATGTAATCACACTAAAAGCAATAATAAATGATAAAGTATTTGCCATTGTTCCAGTAATATTAATCTTTTCAAAGAGCGGTCGTAGTAAATGTTCCACAGTCGGTTCACCAAGCCAACCAAGCCCTAAAGAAGTAATTGTAATCCCGAGCTGACAAGCTGATAAATAAACATCTAAATTAGAAATGACACTTCTTGCAGCTAAAGCTTGTTTATTGCCTTCGTTTGCAAGCTGGTCAATTCGACTTTTTCGTACTTTTACAACAGCAAATTCTGATGCAACGAAAAAGCCGGAAATAAGGATAAGAACAAAGATGAGAAAAATATTTAATATGTCCAAGTGTATTCTCTATTCCGTCGTTTGGAATAAAGATGTCACCTCCTGCAATTATGTTATACTTTTATAATAAATCCAAATGAAAAGAATAGTCAAAGAAAAAGGGTAAATATTGGTATGTTTCTGCAATGGTTTTTGAATTTGCTGTTATTTTGTCCGCTATACAAAAGGAATAACCCTCTACTTTCAGATTCTAGAGGGTTATTTTAAATTAAGGTTTTGGAATACTTCTCGTTAAAGCGTATGATTGTTGTTTAAAGTGGTTTGTCGTCCATAGCGTTTGAAGGAATGAGAGTATACAATACGGGATATACAAAAGTAATAAGCTAATTGTAACAATAATAGGTGCATTTCCGCCGAATTGAACGATAAATTGCAATAGTCCACTTGCGTGAAAAACGCATTCCATAAAAACGAATGAAAGAATAATGGAACCTAAAATAGATTTATGATTCGAAGTAAGCGCTAAAAACAATGTATCTACAAGGAAAGAAGCTTGTTTTATTTCATATTCATTTGTATAACTTAAGAAAGGAATCCATTTTTTTATTGCTTGCATAACGATAATCATGGAAGTACTACAAACGATGATAAAAGATGAGTAGTAAGGAATCTTTATAAATTTTGTGATGTATAGGAGTAGTAATAAGACTGCGCATTGTAATAATACAGTACATAAAGAATAAGGAATCCATCTTAATAAAGAAGCGAACTTTTTAACCGATTGAGGTGCTTTAAAAAATAAATGGCCAATCCCTAAGCTGATGAAGAATCCGATTGCAAGAGTAAAGGTAAAACGAACAATCGATAAAAAATATATTTCCCACATGTAAGGGAATAACGGTGTTGATTGATTAGCAGTATGTACCATCTCATTTGCTGAGAAAAAGATAGATTCGTGCATCCAATCAATCTTTGGAATTGTCATCGAAGAAAGTTGTGCGAAGTTATGGAAAATGCTTATAAAGCCGGTGATGTATGAGTATTTATGTGTAATGAATAAAGTTGGAATAGGACTAATGATAAATATAATGAGAACACCAACGATAAATTTATATATATGTGAGCGCAATAAAGACATGTAATCACCTACTCTTTGAATATTCAGAAAATTCTTATTCTTATTTTAGCTTTTTTCGGAGTAAGTTACAATATATTTTTCTTAAAGAAGTTTAGTATTGTAGTGGATAGAATTGAATGAAACGTGAATAAATTATGACAAGAAAATGAATAATTTTCAGAAAAATAAAATAAATTATTTATTTTTTTCTGAAAATATAATATAGTTATGGCACAGAAAGTACTTTAACATAAGGAGGCTGTTTATGAGGATTAAAGGGAATTATGTGCCGAAAAGGGAAGTTTTATTTTGCTCAAGTTCAATTACAGTAGGGGAAGCGCTAGAGCATTTAAATAAAACTGGTTATCGTTGTGTACCAGTTTTAGATGAAAAAAAAGAGAAATATTTAGGGAATATATATAAAGTAGATATTTTAGAATATAAAGGTTCACTGGAAGAGAGTGTATTAAAACTATTAAACGATAAAGAAGGATATGTCAGAGAAGATTCTTCGTTCTTTAAAGTATTTTTTACAATAAAAAAATTACCTTATTTATCAGTAGTTGATGAAAAAGGAGTCTTTCTTGGGATTTTAACGCATAAAAAAGTTTTTGAGCTATTAGAAGATGCTTGGGGCGTTCATTCTAGTAAATATTCTGTCATGATTGGGACACAAGATTATAATGGGGCTATTCAAAAATTATCGACAGTATTAAAAAAATATACAGGTATCCAAAGTTTAATGACTTTTGATAATGACGCCTTATTAGTTCGTAGAATTATGTTTACATTAGGAGAAGAGTTTAACGATGGTGAATTAGAGACGTTATTGAAAGATTTAGAAGATCACGGATTTAGAGTGGTGTATGTGGAAGAGATGAAAAATCCACGTGAAGTTGAAACGATAGAATAATATGCAAAAGCCGTCTAATTATGTTGGATGGCTTTTGTTATGTTACGTGTATAAAATTATTTGAAAATAACGATAGGATAATAAGTGAGTTTGAAACAATATTTGTGCAAAAGAATAAAAAATGTAGATAATTTTGATTTTCAAAAAAGTCAATTTGAAAATATGTTTTTATTTTTCAACTAAATATGTTACTATATGTGTGATAAAAACAAAGAGGTCTGACAACTATACTCCGCGCAATACCACTCTGATGATTTAAAAATTCAAAAAAATCAAAAATCAAAAATTAATAATTAGAGTAAAAATAAGGGGACTGGAGAAATTATGGAGAAAGACACTGCTTTGTAAGGGGCATATTTTATCAGCTTGAACAGAGAGGAGGATGCATAGCATATTGTGAAAATAGAGATAAACAATGAAAAAGTGCTATGCAAATGAAAAGCATGAAGGGACGTTTAAGGCCAGGTGATACGGTAGCAATTGGTTTAATGTTATTTGCACTATTTTTAGGAGCAGGAAATTTAATTTTTCCACCAGTTTTAGGGCAACAAGCTGGAGAGAATGTTTGGGTTGCTACAATTGGATTCCTTGTAACGGGAGTCGGATTACCCCTATTAGCTGTAACAGCTGTCGCGTTTGTAGAGGGGGACTTGAAAGCGCTATCTTCTAGAGTTCACCCTATATTTGCGTTTGTTTTCCCATTAATTAGTTATTTAGCGATTGGACCTTTTTTCGCGATTCCGCGTACGGGAGCCGTTTCATTTGAAATGGGTATGAAGCCATTTTTATCAGAGGCATTAGTTTCCGAATGGTACATGCTATTTCTTTTCACTATAATTTTCTTCGGAATAACTTGGTATTTATCTTTAAATCCATCAAAATTAGTGGATTGGTTCGGGAAATTTCTTACACCATTGTTAGTATTAATTGTTGCTGTAATTGTCGGAAAGGCAATTGTTGATCCGATTGGAGAACCAGCTGCACCGCTAGAGGCATACAAGGAAAATGCTTTCTTTGGTGGATTTATTCAAGGATATTTAACGATGGACGCAATTAGTGCGCTTGTATTTGGAATTGTAGTTGTACAAGTTATCCGCTCTAAAGGAATAAAAGAGAGTAATCAAATTGCAAAAATAACAGTAGTATCAGGTATTATCGCTGTACTTGGTTTAACGTTAATCTATTTATCACTTGCTTATCTTGGTTCAACAAGTACATCACTTGGGGTATCAGAGAATGGTGGACTTATTTTAACGAATGTTGTAAATGAGTTATATGGAACAAGTGGTAAAATTTTATTAGGACTTGTTATTGTACTTGCTTGTTTAACAACTTCTGTTGGATTAACATCAGCCTGTGCTGGCTTCTTTACAAACTTATTCCCAAAACTTTCGCATAAAACGATTGTAACAATGGTATGTGTATTTAGTTTAATTGTATCTAACCTAGGTTTAACACAATTAATCGCAGTTACTTTACCAGTGTTAATGATTATTTATCCAGTTGCAATCGTATTAATCGTACTTTCTTACTTCCATAAATGGATTGGGAAGCGTAATACCATTTATATTGGAGCTATTTTAGGTGCATTGTTAATTAGTTTCTTTAACGGTTTAGAAAGTGCGAATATTAAAATTGACGCGATTTCTAACGTACTACAAATGTTACCATTATATAAAGAAGGAATAGGATGGTTAATCCCATCATGTATTGGCGGGATCCTCGGTTTCTTCTTCTATAAATCAAATGAATCAAGTGAATTACAAAAGAAAGGTGCTTAGGCGCCTTTCTTTTTTTAAAGGGGATTTTTTTGTTTTGTCTAAGTAATAAATGAAAGGAGTGATAAAATGGCTAATTTTGAAGATTTTTTAACTTTGGATTTACGGATTGGGACTGTAACACATGCAGAGGAATTTAAAGAAGCGAGAGTTCCAGCGATTAAACTAGAAATTGATTTTGGAGAGCTTGGAATGAAGCAGTCAAGTGCTCAAATTACGAAGAGATATAACCCAGAAGATTTAATCGGTCAGCAAATCGTTGCTGTTGTAAATTTTCCGCCAAAGCGTGTAGCGGGATTTAAATCAGAAGTACTTGTTTTAGGAGGAGTACCTGAAGCGGGTGATGTCGTATTACTGCAGCCTAATATGGAATTACCAAATGGAACAAAAATTAGTTAATGTAAAGGCGGGGGAACATGGATATTGGACGCGAATACGTACAGTGTGCCATTTCGAATTTTGAAGCAACAAAGAAACAAGGGGAACGGGTGCTTTCACAATTATCATATGAACAGATTGAATGGTCTTCTCATGAAGTAACAAATAGCATAGCAATTATAATTAAGCATCTGCACGGTAATATGCGTTCTAGATGGACGGATTTTTTAACATCTGACGGTGAAAAAATAGATCGTAACCGAGATGCTGAATTTGAAGGTGGTTATTCTTCTAAGAAAGAGGTATTCGCAGCATGGAATGAAGGTTGGGAATATGTTTTTAAAACGATGAATGCACTAACGTCAGAACATTTATTGCAGACGGTATATATTCGCGGTGAAGCACATACTGTCATGCAAGCAATTGAAAGACAAATTTCTCATTATGCTTTGCATATTGGACAAATGATTTACATTGGTAAAATGTTAAAAGAAAATGAGTGGGAATGTTTAAGTATTCCTAGAGGAAAGTCTAACTTTCATTTAGAGAAAAAACGTTCAACATAATAATAGGAAAGAAACCGATATAAAATTGGAAGTAAGAAATCAAGCCAAATGATAGATGGCTCTACAGTCATAAGAATGCTACCAACAATCAGCCCATATATAATAAGAAAGAAATTAATAAGTGTATTCACAGGGATAAATCGTGAGATAAAAACTTGCTGTCGTTTAAAATAATCACTATGAAATACATAAAAGCGGAAGTACCATGTGGTAGTAATAAGATCTTTCTTTCGCGTAATTCTTTTTTTGCATGTATGACAGATGAACGGTGGTTGCATTTCATTGCGCTCCATTTTCTATATTTGTAATAATGTAGGACAAAAGTAGGTACAAAGTGTATATCCCTATATACGCTCCTGATATAAGAAAAAATGGATTTAGTAAAATCCCATGAATACTTGTCATAAAAACTAAGTCTTGTATTAAAACATCATATATATGAATAGAAATGATTGTACCGAGTACATAAAGTGCTAGATATGCTGAAATATGTAACACAACACGGATGGTAGGATGCTTAGCAAGCCAATAAAAAATAAATGATAGTACAACGGGGAGTGTTCCTATTAGTAGTTTCAATTCATTTCACCTCATTAACAATATAGCCTGAATTTAGACGGTCTATTCTCTAGAGCTTGTACATAACTTGAAATAGAGAGGTGATAGTATGAATCGAGGCTTTTTTTATGTGAAATTCACGAGTGTACGTAAGTTAGTATTATTTATTATTGCTACAGTACTGGCGACTTTTTTTCTTATTAGTATGATGGTAACTTCTATGAAAGAGACAAAGTCAACGTATTTATATAATTGGTTAAATGAGTTATCAATGAATGGTTACATGTACGTTCTTGGGAAAGAGAATCATTATTTTACACAGGAATATAGAAATTTAAATCAAGATTTTTCAATATCTTCGTTTCTCTTTTCTATGGCTACGAATATTCGTTTTAACGATGTACGCAGTTTTGTCGGCAAAGAGCTACCTGGTTTCGGTAAGTACGATACAGAAATTGTTATTGCGGGTGAAGGAACAAATTATTCTAACTTGCCTATAGAGTCGAGCGTTCCACTTGAAGAAGTAGTAAAAGAACGGACTGGAGAAGGTGGACAGGCTCAAAAGCCGGATACGAATAAAGAGAAAAAGCAACCAGCTCAAACGACAGGAAAACGACAAGTTGCATTTATTTATCATTCGCATAGCTGGGAATCTTATTTGCCATTATTGAATTTAACAAATGATCCAAATCCGAATAAAGCCACAAGTTCCGTAACGAATATTTCAATAGTCGGCGACCGATTTCGTGAACAATTAGCAAATGAAGGAATCGGAGCAACTAACGACAAGACTGATGTTGGTCAAAAGTTGATTAGTAAAGGGTTAAATAGTAATAGTTCATATAAAATGTCACGGGAAATTGTACAAGAAGCAATGGCCGGCAATAAAGAATTACAATACTTCTTTGATTTACATCGTGATAGTGCTCGGAAAAATGTCACGACAAAAATAATCGGTGATAAATCATATGCGAAGCTTGCGTTTGTAGTAGGGAAAGGTAACAAAAACTATGAAAAAAACTTGCAATTAGCAACGGCTTTACATGAGACGATTAGTAAGAAATATCCAGGCGTTAGTCGTGGTGTCATTCAAAAAGGATTCCAAACAGGAAATGGTGTCTACAATCAAGATTTGTCAGGACAAGCGATATTAATTGAAGTTGGTGGCGTAGATAATACAGAGGAAGAACTAAATCGATCGATTGATGCGCTAGCTAAAGCGTTTGGTGAATATTTCTGGCAGGCAGAAAAAGTGAATGGATAAAGTGAAACAGAAATGAATGCGAGAGTCTGAAAAAACGTGAGTGTAATGTAAAGCTTGCGTTTTTTGTAATTAATGATGCGTCACAGAATAGACATAATTTGTCGATGTTATAGTAAGATCGAAATTTGTCAAATTATACTGGGAGATTTACAAAGGGATTTTCGGGAAAGTAGAGAAAATCTTTTTACAAGGAAAGCTTTTTATTATGAAATTGGTAGGGTGATTGAAGTGATTAGGGAAATCAAAGTAGAAGATGCAGCATCATTTTTGCAATTAAGTAAGCAATTAGATGAAGAAACAAAATTTATGTTGTATGAACCAGGAGAAAGGAAATTCACAGCCGAGCAACAAGAGCAAATGATTCAGCGTTTTGTAGAAAATAAATATGCAACAATATTGGTAGCAGTTGAAGAAGAGAGAATAGTAGGGTTTATTTTAGTGAATGGAAATCATATTCAAAGAAAGAGACATGTAGCAAGTATTGTAATTGGGATTTTGCAAGAGTATAGCGGGGGAGGTATTGGGACTAGATTGTTTAAAGAGGTCGAGAAGTGGGCAAGATTACATGATGTATGGCGTTTAGAATTAACGGTAATGGCCCACAATACAAGAGCTCAGGCACTATATAAAAAAGCTGGATTTGAGAAAGAAGGTGTCAAAAGAGCTGCTCTTATTATCGATGGAGAGAACATCGATGAGTATGAAATCGCCAAATTATTAAAATAAGAGGTCGTTATATGAAAAAAAGATGGATACTACTTGGTATCGTAGCGGCGATACTCATTGTTGGAGTAGCGGGAATCAATTATAAAATGTATAAGGATAAGCAAGCGCGCGAGGTGAATGTAAATAACATATTTCCGAAAGCGAAAGAAACGATTGCGAATATGGATGGAGATATTGCGGTAATTAGTAATCCGAATTCAATGCTTGTGCTTGTGAATAAAAGTAGGCGTTTACCAGACGGGTATAGACCGCCAGATTTAGTTATTCCGAAAGTGCGCTATTCTAGTGAAGGTGATCAAGAAAAGAAAAAAATGAGGAAAGAGGCGGCCGGTGCGCTTGAGGAAATGTTTCAGCAAGCGGATAAGGAGCGTGTTTTCTTATTTGCAGTCTCTGGATTTAGATCTTTTGATCGGCAAAAAGCGTTAAATACAATGTATAAAAAACAAGATGGAGAAGCCAAAACGGCAATGTCGAGTGCAGTTCCTGGAACGAGTGAACATCAAACAGGACTAGCTATGGATATCACATCACAATCTGCTAAGTTTCAGTTAGAGACAATTTTTGGTGAAACGAAAGAAGGGCAGTGGCTTTCTGAAAATGCCCATAAATTTGGTTTTGTCATTCGATATACAAAAGAGAAAGAATCGATTACGGGCTATCGATTTGAACCATGGCACGTGAGGTATGTGGGAAATCCACAAGCTACATATTTATATGAAAATCAACTGACACTTGAAGAAGTAGCGCAGTGAACAATTGAGGGGAGAGAAGGATTATGACGGTGTTATATAAGAAGAAAGTACACGCATATGTGACAAGAGAAAAAGAAGGAGCTATGCAACTGCTTGTTTTTAAACATCGTGATACACCTGAAGCTGGTATACAAGTGCCAGGGGGAACAGTTGACGAAGGGGAAACGCTAGAAGCAGCGATTTTACGTGAAGTACAAGAAGAGTCTGGGTTACGTCATTTATGCATAGAACGATTCCTAGCTGATTACATCATACATGTGAGAGAAAAAAAGGAATATGAAAAACGCCATTTCTTTCACGTAACATTACTAACAGATGTAAAAGATCGTTGGGAACATATTGTAAGTGCCGGTGAGGAAGATGAAGGCTTAGTATTTTGCTACGAATGGATTGATATTGCGAAATACCCTGAATTAGCAGGGAAACAAGGTGAGTTTTTACATTTGTTAGATGAAGTATACGCACAGTAATAAAAGAGTCTGAAACGTAAATTCATTCGTTTCAGACTCTTTTTATTTTTCAGGAAATAAAAGGGTTTTATATTAGTGAGTTGAATTCTATTAAAGGAATTGAAGTTGTATATGCAAGGGGCGGAGAAAATGAAAAAGTAATAGAGTCATGTTATTAATAAAAGGACTTATAGAAGGAGAATGAAAATGGAGATGCAGTTCAATGCACTATTACAAAAAGAATTAACAATTTATGATATACAAGCAATGATGGAAGCTGGGCAATTAACTTCAAAAGAATTAGTTATGTATTACCTTCATAGAATCGCAAAGTATGATCAAGACGGACCGAAAATCAATTCTATTTTAGAAATCAATCCAGACGCCATCTTTATTGCTGAAGCGTTAGATTATGAAAGAAAGATTAAAGGTAAAAGAGGTCCATTACACGGTATACCGCTTTTACTTAAGGATAATATTGAAACGAATGACTCTATGCATACAAGTGCAGGTACAATTGCGCTAGAACAACATATAAGTAGTGAAGATGCATTTCTCGTTACGAAGCTGCGAGAAGCAGGAGCAGTGATAATAGGGAAAACAAATATGACAGAATTAGCAAATGCAATGTCATTTGAAATGTGGGCTGGATATAGTGCAAGAGGTGGGCAAACAATAAACCCTTACGGTACGGGTGAGGATGATATGTTTGTTGGTGGCTCAAGTACAGGATCTGCCATAGCAGTTGATGCTAACTTTACAGTAATATCGGTTGGAACAGAAACGGATGGTTCTATTTTGAGTCCAGCTGTTCAAAACTCTGTAGTCGGTATTAAACCGACTGTTGGTTTAATTAGTCGTAGAGGTATTATTCCATTTACGTATTCGCAAGATACAGCGGGGCCATTTGCTAGAACAGTAACAGATGCTGCTATTTTGCTAGGGAGTTTAACAGGGATAGATGAGAAAGATGTAGCTACTCGTAAAAGTGAAGGGATAGCAGAACATGATTATACAAAGTATTTGGATGTTAACGGTTTAAATGGAACAAAGATTGGTGTATATAACAACGCACCAAAAGATTATTATAAATCTGGTGAGTATGATGAGAATTTGTTTAAGGAAACAATTGAAGTATTACGTAGTAAGGGTGCGACAGTAGTAGAGGATATTAATATTCCGTCTTTTCATAGAGAATGGAGCTGGGGTGTATCGCTTTATGAATTAAAGCATAGTTTAGATAACTATCTTTCGAAATTGCCTTCTACTATACCAGTGCATTCTATTTCAGAGTTAATGGAGTTTAATGAAAACATAGCAGAAAGAGCTCTGAGATATGGACAAACTAAGTTAGAAAGAAGAAAAGATTTTCCTAATACGTTAAGAAATCCACAATATTTAAATGCAAGATTAGAAGATATATATTTTTCACAAGAACAAGGCATTGATTTTGCACTGGAAAAATATAATCTTGATGCGATTCTGTTTCCTTCTTATATAGGCTCCACTATATGTGCGAAAGCAGGTTATCCGTCTATAGCAATACCTGCGGGATATATGGATAACGGGAGACCATTTGGAATTACGCTTGCAAGCACTGCTTTTCATGAGGGGACTTTAATTAAACTCCCATACGCTTTTGAACAAGCGACAAAGCATCGGAAATCTCCTAACTTATCATAAATAAATAGGGCAGGAAATCCTGTCCTATTTATTTTGTTCATTAAAGTGACATGTTTTTTTGCTTTGTCTTATCATATTTTAATAAGTTAAATGATAAACAAGCAGAGCACAATATAAGGATTGAAGCGAGAATATAGATCGTACGAACACCGAACAAATCGGTAATAATGCCAACACTCAGCATAGAAAGGCCAGAAGCTGTTGAGAGAAGAGTGCCGTGAGCTGTATACATCTTTGATAATAAAGATGGAGCGACGCTGGATTGTAAAACAGTTGTTTGAGAAATATCTCTAATTTGGTAACATGGGCCCATTAGAATGCATAGGAACAGCGCAATGAATCCGCTACTTGTTATACCATATAAAAATGTAAGAATACTAAACAGAAGAGAGCCTATCGCCATAGAGCGTATTAAATTGTTTTGAATGTATGTACTCATTTTCCACGCTAATAGACCGCCAATTAATGTCCCAACATAATAACTTGTATTAATAAATCCCCACCATTCTTCTCCTTTATGAAGGACAGTTGTTACATAAGCCATCGTAATAGCACCGATCCATATCGTCCCTGCAAAAGTTTCAATTAAGTCCATACATGTAACAGTACGGAGAGAAGGGTTTTGAAATAAGAGCTTCCAACCTTCCAATAAAGTATCACCTTTTGAAGAAGAAGGCTCTATTACTCGTTCAGTATGTATGGATCGTAAGGAAATATGTAATGCAACACATCCAAAAATCATCAATATGTTATTCATCATAAGTGTAGTAGTAGCGCCGACGAGAAGAACAATAATACTTGTAAATGAATAAGCAGCGGCTTGTGCAATTTGTGTGGAAAAGGAAAAAATACTATTTACTTTTACTAATTTTTCTTTCGGTGTAAGGCGCGGAAGAATACCGTATAGTAATGGAGCGCTCCAGCCGCTACACAATGAAATGAAAAAGATGAAAATGAATAGTGTTACAATGCTTGTGGAAAGGACCGGGAATAATATCATGAATAAAAATAATAGAGCAGTTTTTATCCATTGCAGTGTAAAAAGTAATGAATAAGATGAAAAACGATTCATTATAAGTGGTGCAGATGTATTTGCTATAAGATTAGTTATGACTTGTAATAATGGAAAAAGAGCAGTTAATGTAGCTGATTTCGTTGTGATATACATATGAGTTGTAATAATCATTATGTATACGATGTCAGCGAGAGTAATGCATATTTTCGATCCTAAATAGTAAGTCAATGAACGTTGTTGCAATAAGAACACCACCTTCCAAAAAAGTAATATTTCAGTAGTTAGAATAATTATAATTTGGAAATTAAATTTTCGAAAGAATTTAATTTTTTGTCACTTTTTGAAAGGGATTTTCATGTATAATGAAGAATATATTAATATAGTATTTTAATAATACTCATTGTAACAGTGAAAATGTACAATAGCTTGTAGTAAGCGCCCACGTATGAGAAAGGGCGGATAAACCATTCTTTTCTTCATATACATATAGAAAATGAGAAAGAAAGTGAGGGTTGCAAATGGCTGCTTGGGTAATTTGGTTTATAATAGCTGGTATTTTATTTATTGCGGAAATGCTGTCGATTACATTTTACATGCTTTGGCTTGGAATTGGAGCTGTTGTCGGAGGTCTTATTGCTTTGTTTGTTCCTGAAGCACTACTGTTACAAGTTGTTGCTGGTGCAATTGTAAGTTTAACATTGACTTTCTTTACGAAAAGAATATCAAAAAACTTTCGGGAAGCAAAAGGTTTTACTGATACAGTAGATATGCTTGCAGGTAAAAAAGGGATTGTTATGCAAGCGATTACAAATGAGGCGAACGGCATTGTGAAAGTGGATGGAGATACTTGGACAGCTATTGCAGATGATCCAATTGATGCCGGAGAAAAAGTTATTGTTATAAAGAGGCATAGTACTATATTACAAGTAAAAAAGGAGAGTGAATAAATATGGTAGCATTAACGTTAACGATTATTTTTGCACTAATTGTTGTTACATTTATCGCATTAACAATTAAAATTATTCCACAGCAAAAAGTTGGAGTCGTTGAAAGATTTGGTAAGTTTCAGCGGGTTATGCAGCCGGGATTAAATTTATTAATTCCGATTGTGGATCGCGTTCGCGTATATCACGACTTGCGTATTCAACAAACGAATGTACCACCGCAGAAGGTAATTACGAAAGATAATGTACAAGTGGAAATTGATACGATTATTTTCTATCAAGTCGTTGAGCCTGAACTTGCGACATATGGTATTTCGAACTATGAATACGGTGTACGTAACATTACTTCAGCAACAATGCGTCAAATCATTGGTAAAATGGAACTGGATGAAACGTTATCTGGTCGTGAAAAAATTTCAACAGAAATTCGCTTAGCACTTGATGAAGCTACAGAAAAATGGGGCGTTCGCATTGAACGTGTTGAAGTTGTCGATATTAATCCGCCGAAAGATGTGCAAGCATCAATGGATTATGCGGATAGCTTTTTGGGAATTAAGAAAATTGATAGATTAATTGCCTGGATTTGTTGATATATGAAGGGTTTTGTAATTTCCTAAAGAATAATAGAATTAGTGATATAACAAGTAACCCTATGGAAGAGGAGTTGCTTTTTTTCGTTTTATGGGGGAGGAAGAAAAATGAGATATAAGGTTCAAGAAGATAATATACCTTCTATTAATGGAGAAGGGGGATATGAAAGAGTCATTACTATAATGATAGAAAGTAAAGAAACAGGAAGAAAATACCCTAGTCCTGTAACAGATTTTATTAAAACCATGTATGAGTATAGAGGGAAGTCATTTAACTATCAAAAGGATGTAGCAACTACTATATGTATATTTTTAAATTTTATAGGAGATAAAGTAAAAGAGGAGGATAAAACATTTCTTTCTTTAAGAGATAAGGGATTATATGGATTGAAATATATCCATGGAAGTAGATTTATAACCAGTCTTTCTGTAGAGAGAAAAAATAGAAGAGAGACAGTGGAAAAGAGAGAACTTATTTTAACTGCTTTTTATGAATATCTGATAAAGCAAGGCATAATTGAACCTGAATTTGAATTAGAGAGAAAACTCATAAAAGGTTCAAATAAGCAAACATTAGAGTCACCTTTCCGCCATCCTGCATTTAGTACTGTTTATCCGCCAAAAAATAAAAAACCAAGTAATACTTTAACACATTTAAATGATAGATTGATAAATGAGTTCCTGCAATTAGCTAAAATAATGTATCCATCTATGGTATTAGGCATCTATATGCAAATGTTTGGCGGTTTGAGAAGGGGAGAAGTAGTTAATCTAACGATTGATGCTGTACATCGAGAAAGTAAATCGGTGACACTGGATGTGTTTGATAGACAAGACTTATTATTTGGGAATGTAAATACTGCACATTCACAGGTAAAGAAAGAACGTAAACAACCACTATTTTATAATCCTTTATTTGAATTACTATTTGAAGATCATATGAAACAATTGTTAAAAGTAAAGAATAGACATAAAAAGGCACTCTTTATTAATAAAGAAGGAGCTCCAATGACAGGTGAAGTGTATTCAAAATGGTTTAATGACATTAAAAAACATTTTATAGCATTACTTAAACAAAATCCTAGCCGATATGGTGATTATCTATTACTTAAAGACTCCAGTTGGTCTACACATATAGGTAGAGGAGTATTTACTAATTTATTATTTACAAAAACAAAATTGTCTCCAACTCAAGTAGCTGCGGCCCGTGGTGATAGCACATTAGATGCAGTAATGTCATATGTAGATCAATTAACAATCAAAGAGGAACTATCAGACGCAATCAATAATTTGTCTCTAGTTGAAATCTATGTAGAGGATTGAAAAGGAGTGGAATAATGGAGAGAGACTACATCAAAATAAAAGAATTGCTAACGAATCCAAAATATAAGCATATTCAAAATAAAAAGTCTAGAGATCAACTTCGAAGTTTAGTTGTAAAAGGTTTAGTGAAATATAAAGGTAGAAAAATAGAATTAAATAGTTTAGAAGCATTTATAGAGGAAGAAAACGACATTATTCAAAATCATTATAATCTTAAAGAAGCAACCCAATTGCTAGGGATAAAAAGTGCGAAAGGAGATAAAATAGATGCAATTTTTAGTAATTTAGGATTACCCATAAAGACCATTAATTATACAATTGCTTCTATTAGAAATCACAGAAGATTTATAAGAAAAGAAATCCTTCATCAATTTTTAGAACATCACAAAACAAGATTAGAGCTAATGAAAAAATTTCCTAAAATAAGTACGAGTGCGTTACTTTATATTGAAGCAAGGTGCAATATTACTCCTATTCAGATTAATGGAAGGGTTTTTTTCTATCGGAATGAAGATTTTAATCAAATAAAGGAAGAAATAATAAGAAAACAGGAAGAAGAGAAATTATCTGGATCAAGAGTTACTTTAACAAAAGAGAAAACATTACAGTTGTTGAATATGACAGAACCGCAATTTAGAAGAATGTTAAAAGAATACCGTATTAATTCAATAAACCCCACTAATCGAGCTGTTTTTTATTTAAAAAAAGACGTACAGTATTATGTTCAAAAACAAGAGGAATTTTGGAATAGACACTATACTAATGCAGAAACTTTAGAAATTCTTGGTTCAAGGAGTGCTTTAGAATCCCCCTGTTCGTTGGAGCGACATAAAATTCCAAGATATGCTCGTTATAAGGGGTTATCAACCATTGAACATGCCTTTTTAAAACAAGATGTTGAGAAACGAAGAGAACAACGTCAAGTAGAACAGCAATTAGAAAATACTTCGCTAGAAAGCCACTATGAAAATTTTAAGTATAGGCTGAAACTGTTAAAAATATCATTTGGGGAGCAAACAAAATATACAAAAGAAAAATGGTTTACACATGTTTTTGAAATACTACATTCCTCTCATGCCGCAGAAAAAACAATGAATAGCAAAATTAAAAATTTCGTAAAAGTAACGCAACTTATTATTAAACTCCTAAAGGAGAATGAAGTGACAGAAATTTATGCTCTTACTTCGAATGATATTAATTTATTTATGAATCATAGTATGAGTGATTCGACCCCAAGAAGAGCTATCTTGTGTAAGTTTTTAGAAAAGGTGAATTATGATGTAGTTGAAGATGGGTATGCGAAAAAATCATTCAATATAAATAAAATCAACATACCAAAACAAAAGAAAAAAGACCCCTTGAGTGAAGGGGAACAAGAAATATACAAATACGATATATATAAGGATTTAAAAGAGTATGTAAATGAATTTGATATTCATTTGGAAAAAAGTGTTCGTATGTTGATTGAAGAAAATGATAGTACATATGCTTCAACATGGTTGTATGTAATCATTCATTTAAATAACGCATGGAGGCATGGAGACGTCACATCATTTAAACGAATAGATTTGACGAATATATATATTCCTAGCGTCCAGGACATGATTAATTATAGAGTTGATTTCCAAACGGCACGTTTAATTGTAAATCGAGTGCGACAACAAGAATTACTTATTTCTAAGACACAAGTAAAAGGATATTTTATTTGTTCTGACGATTTAGCAGAAGCATTTGCTACAGTTGTTTTATTGTTGGAATCTTATTATCAACAACAAGGTTCTAATCATCCTTTTCTAATAAACTTTAATACGAAATATAATATGTTTACTGATCGACATCATAAAGTGTTTTTTTCTAATTTTAACCATAAAGATAATTTTTCTTTTTCATCAAGAAAAATGAATGAAACACTAATGACAATTATTTATATTCTCCTTGCACAACAAGAGAAAGGTGAAAAATCGGCAACATTGGTGAAATTAATGAGAAGACATAAGGATGTAGAAACAATTAAACATTATGTTCATATTCCGAAAGAAGAATTTCATTTTTTAACTAAACAACTGTTTCAAAGAGGAGAATTCGGATTTATTCCTGATCTTTTTCTTGAGAAAGTATTGGGGAAATCATCAAATAGAGAAAAAAGAACAAATGAAATTATAGAATTAACTCAAAAATTTGGTGACATATTTAAAATTGAATCAACCGCAGGATTTATGAATGAGTTTGATGAGAAGCAAAAATCAGTAGTCGATTATATTAGAGGGAAAACATTAGAAGAAGCAACGAGAGAATTACATTTATTGTATACAGAACAATTACCAAGTCGAAATGAGAATGTGCACTGTTTGTTTGGAAAATCTGGTTGTAAAAATACTCATCTAGAAAACTGCTTTCATTGTCCTTATGCTATTCCAACCTTTTATGCATTAAGTTCACTTGGGGAAAGTATTGTTGCAAGAATCAAGGATTATGTGAATGAAACAAGAACAGGGATGAAATTAAAAAAATCGAATCTTATTCATTTGGAATTGAAGCTATTATCAGAAGCGATAAAAGAATTCGGAAAAGAAATAGTTTATGATTTTATAAAACCAAACGCAGAAGAATTTCGTGCACTTGTCAATCAAGTACCATATCCAAAAGAAATAGATTCTCGTTTTATGACCTTATCAAGTAAAAGGAAGTGAGACATATGCAAGATATAGAATTTGATTTTTTTGAGTATGAAATAGACTTTGATAGTTTCTCAGATGAAAGTTTTGATTTGAAGAAAAGTATAGAAGAAGCAATAATTATTTATGAAAGTTTAGTTGAAGAAGGTATTGTTTTACAGGGGGATTTTGAAAGCGAGAAATGGATTTGGTTGATGGAAGAAAGAGCTGCAAGAGCTCACTTTAATTTTGAAAGATTACAGAATATGATTAAATTTCAAAGTCATATTTCAGAGGATTTTGTACTTATCGTTAAGTGTTGGATTCTTAATTTGAGTAGACAATTTTCAATTAAACACATTCGTGGTATATATGCTAATATTTTGGTTTTTTTACAAATTACAAATTATTTTAAAGACTCACCTGATGTGGTGGAAGAAAGAATTCGTGATTTAGCTGAAGTTTCTAAAACTAAGAGAAGTAAGGTGACAAGTTGGTTGTTTTTTCTTGACTTCTGTGAAATAGAGCAGTTACAGAAATATAAGAACCTATTTATTTCTTTAAAAAACAGTCTTTCCGCCGAAACGAGAGTCAGGGAACTTCCTAGAGCAATAGACGTTTTTAAATTGGCTAATTGTATAGAAAAATATTTTAAAGAGGATTTATCAAAAGAAGAGCTTTTGTTTTTCCTTCCAGTGAAGTTGTGGTGGAAAATAACAAATATTATACCTATGCGGCCTATAGAGTTTTGTAATATAAAAAGAGATTGTATCAATCGTGATGGGAATCGCTTCTTTTTACGACTACCTCGTAGAAAAAGAAATCCTAATTTTGAAAAAAAGACGTTAGGTGTAACTGATACGTTAGAAATAGATAAGGAAATGTACGAACTAATTAATAATTATATCAATTTAACAGTAGGCTATGGAAAAACCAAAACACTTATTTCTTACCCTTCTATTGTATTCGCTGCTAAAAAATTTAAACTAACAGGCAGAGAAAATAAAATATACCATGAAATTTTTAATTGGCAAGCTTTATCTACGTTAGTAGGAAGATTTTATGAAGATATAGTGTTCAAAAAATATAAATTAACAGTAGAAAAGAAAGTAAATTTAAATGATACTCGGCACATTACGTTTACTTCATTACTTTTGCAAGGTATATCACCAATAGAAATTGCGAGACTGGGTGGACATACAACATTAAAAGCACAATATCATTATCAACAAAATATCGGGTTCTATGTGGATACAGAAATTTATAAACTATCGAAAGATGGTATAAAAGGATTAGATTTTGAAGATATCGTAATAAGAGAAAAGATAAACAATATGCCAGTTTCTCCTCCAGTTCCCTTAAATGAATGTGTTGAAATGGATTTAGGTCACTGTACAGATTTATCAATGCCTTGTGAACATTCTAGACACTGTGTGTTTTGCTCCAAATGGTGGGTGGAACCCATGCCCATCAACTTAAGAATTTTCACTACCCCCAAGTGACAAAAAACGTTATTCTTTCTAAAAAGCTAGCTAGA
>NZ_JAQFUL010000021.1:0-69587 GCF_027716265.1 Bacillus cereus group sp. Bc031 | reverse complement strand
CCTCCATTGAATTTGCATACTTAGTATGCGAATTCAGGAGGTGTTTTTTTCATGTGCCACTATTCGGGTTCACTTCAAAATGAAGGGTTTTTTACGTGTGTAGGACAGCTTGTAAAGGTTGTACTTGTTTTGATGATTCTTTTCTTTTTGGAAGTGGCTGTTCAGGTGTTTCATTCAATTCCATTGCAACTTTTTTCCCGTCTACGAAAGCTAACAATACAGCACCTACAACTTCTAATAATTTTTTCATCATGTATCCGCTCCTTTGTTTCATTTCTTGTCTTCATTGTATATGGAAGTGGCTGGACAAACTATCGAACGAGATGACAATACCATTACATTGTTGTAATAGAAGAAGTGGTGTAATGTAAGGTGTATTTTGTTATAAAAAAAATAGTACAGATATACAAAGAGAGAGTGTAACAGTTTTGAAAATATAGTATACTGAAAATACAACACATGAAGAATTTAGGGAAAAGAAAGTATGGTGAAACCATTTGGCTACCAAGCATAACCAAATTTTAGAACATATTAATAGCCTGCCAGTAGGGCATAAAATTTCTGTAAGGCAAATTGCAAAAGATTTGAGTGTAAGTGAAGGTACAGCTTATCGTGCAATTAAAGATGCAGAAAATAAAGGGTATGTTAGTACGATTGAACGTGTCGGAACAATTCGAATTGAACAAAAGAAGAAAGAAAATATTGAAAAGCTGACATATGCAGAAGTCGTTAACATTGTCGATGGTCAAGTACTTGGAGGCAGAGAAGGACTACATAAAACGTTAAATAAATTCGTAATCGGAGCAATGAAATTAGAAGCGATGATGCGCTATACAGAAGCTGGAAACTTACTTATTGTCGGTAATCGTACGAACGCACATCAATTAGCGTTAGAAACCGGAGCTGCGGTGTTAATTACGGGCGGATTTGATACGGAAGATCATGTGAAGAAATTAGCAGATGAATTAAAACTGCCGATTATTTCAAGTAGTTACGATACATTTACAGTTGCAACGTTAATTAACCGTGCGATTTACGATCAGCTTATTAAGAAAGAAATTGTACTCGTTGAAGATATTTTAACGCCAATCGAAGAAACGTTATATTTAAAGCCAGATGATACAGTGCAGCAATGGCATGCGTATAACGAAGAGACGATGCACGGAAGATATCCGATTGTTGATGAAAATAAAAAGGTGTTAGGTATTGTAACTTCAAAAGATATGATCGGTGTAGCGAAAGAAACACCAATTGATAAAGTGATGACAAAGCATCCGATTACGGTAAATGGAAAAATGTCTGTCGCAGCTGCGGCGCGTATGATGGTGTGGGAAGGTATTGAGTTACTTCCAGTTGTTGATGAAGGAAATAAGTTGCAAGGTATTATTAGCCGTCAAGATGTACTTCAGGCGTTGCAAATGATTCAGCGTCAACCGCAAGTCGGTGAAACAATCGATGATATTGTAACGAATCAATTTATGACGCCGAAAGAAGCGAAAAATGAGCATCTATATCAATTTTCAGTGACACCGCAAATGACGAATTCAATCGGAACGCTATCTTACGGTGTATTCGCAACGATTGTGACAGAAGCAACGAATCGCGTTATTCGTGCGCAAAAGAAGAGCGATTTAATTGTTGAGAACTTAACAATTTATTTCGTAAAACCAGTTCAAATTGACAATGTTGTATCGGTTCATCCAAAAGTATTAGAAATTGGACGTAAATTTGGTAAGGTTGATGTAGAAGTACATCATGAAGGTAATGTTGTTGGGAAAGCATTGCTTATGGTGCAATTGATCGATAAATAAAAAGATGGAGCAAGCCGCTTTGGTTTGTTCCATTTTTTTTAAGAAGGTATAGTAGAGCTTTTTAAAATTTAGTTATCAACTGAATCTATTATGTTTTGAATTGCAAAAGAAAAAGGTAAATTACGTTCTGTTTCATATTTATAAATAGAAGCGTGCAATCATTTGAAGATGCTTGAACAATAATTGTGGAGGTGTCGAATGGGAGTAATAATTCTCTTTTTAGGGGTAGTATTTGCAATAACTTTTCATGTGTTAAAACATCGAAGAATGGATATAAAGAAAAAGAAATTGTATGTAGTAAGTTTGATTTTCGCTATTGTTTGTTCCTTTATCTCTACAGCTGGAGAAAATAAGGGCGATTTTCTATACTTTGGTGTACCAGCTGAAACATTTGTTTATTATGGTGGATGGGAAATATCTTTTAATCCATTAGGCTTTTTCTTTAACTTTATTTTGTTTTATTGGATTTTGAAGCTGTTATTTAAGCTGCGTAAGAGTTTGGGTAGTGAAGTGCAAAAATAGCAGTATATGTTGGAGACTTTAGCTAATCTATATCAGGTTAGAGAATTGGTTGTTAGTCGATAGAAAAGCTTACACTACTAATTATTAAAGGGAAACTATGCTGCACTATATGTACTAGGGGGGAGAAGAATGGATTTTCACATTAAAGAGCAGTTATGTAAGCAATATAATTTAAATAGTCTTATGAAAGTTTCATTGTTGCATGGGGGAGAAAATCAAACATATATGTTCGAATCGGACAAAAATAAATTTGTAGTTAGGCAGTATAGAGAAGGACGTTATACAGCCGAGCAAATAGAAGCTGAAATACATTGGTTAATAGCGATACAAAAACAAATGTTAGTACCAGAAATAGTTGTAAATAAAGATGGTGACTGGATCACACCTGTTATGAAAGATGAGGGAAGTATCCAGTATTTTGTTGTCTTTAGGTTTATAAATGGAAGTGAAATTATAGAACCAAAGGATAAAGATTATGAAAAACTTGGATCACTCATGCGAATGTTTCATGAAAAAGCAAATGGAGTACTTAAAAGTGTGCCGCAAACTTGGAGGGGTTATGAAAGACCTATATATAGCGAGAAAAAGATGATTCATGAGCCTTTACAATGTTTATTACATGCTTCTTTTTTATCTTATGAGGATAAAAATAAATGCTTGAGAATTGCAGAAAGAATACAAGAACTTACAAACTCAATTCAATTGGGAGAAAAACAATTTGTTCACGGAGATATGCATTTTGGAAATATTCTTGTAGACAAAGAGGATTGGTATTTACTCGATTTTGATGAATGTGGATTTGGGTATAAAGAGTTTGATATTGGTGTTCCTAGATTGCATTTAATTGCTTCTGGACAGTTAGAAGAGGCATGGGGGAACTTCATGATGGGATATGGGGGAAATATTTCGGAAGCAGCCATTCGACTTGGAACTGCTTTAAGAATCTTTTATATGGCAGGGAAAATACCATTAAGACTTGATATTGAACCTATTAAAAAGAATCCTGATTATTTCATTCGCCGATATATTCAGTATGCGGAAGAGGAGTTATACAGTAAGACAATTGTCTGATAAAAAAACAGAATATTAATTCATTTGGATTCTAGACTATGTTATAATTCAATTGTAAGAAAATGGATTTCTGAAAGGTGGTATGCATGATGTCATCAACAGTACTCTTTTTTGGTAGTATCGCACTATTTTACTTCCTTGTAATGATACCGATTCAATATTTATACTTACAAGGTTTACATGAAAAAAAGAAAAAAACAGGATTATCTCAGCGAGAACTATACGAAAAAATGTCTTTTGGGGAAGAACAATTACATCTTCATGTGCAAGGCAACCCATTTAATATACCATCTGCGTTTGTCGCATATATGATTTTGAAAGTTAGAGGACGTAAAAAAGCATCACAATGTTGATGCTTTTTTACGTTGCTTCATAGACTTCGGCTTCTTCAACTGCTAATGGTAAGAAATGTTTGTATTGGCGAAATCCATTAAAGGCACTTGCACTGCCAAATAGAACGAATAAGATACCAACGATAATACGAGCGGTTGAAAGTTCTAAAAAGAATTGGTTTATCCCGAAGAATAAGACGAATGAACCGAGTGCCATTGCGGATTTTCCTGAGAGCCAACCTTTCTCCATTGGGCGGTTTGTACGAAAGTATTTTGTTTTGTAGAAGAGGTACAACATAAATGAGACGATAATACAGAAGACTAATACTGGCATCATGCACACTCCCATCGCTTTATGAAAAGATAGTAGAGAAAAAAGAAATATCTAAACTTTCTAATTTTTATTATAAAGCAATTGTTCGCATGTATGAAATACTTTCCGTTATAATGGAGGATAAAGTGAGATTTTCATTAGTGTGGGGATGTTTCCGCGCTAATGATTAGCCCACATTCATTGGGCTTTTACTGCACGTTAAAGTGAAGAAGTTGAATAAAAAGGAGATTATACATATGCATGAGCAAATTTTAGGAGCAATTAAAGAGTTTGATACAATTATTATTCATCGTCATGTGCGTCCGGATCCAGATGCGTTAGGTTCACAGGGCGGTCTTAGTACAATTCTACAAGAATCGTTTCCAAAGAAAAATATTTATACGGTTGGGTACAATGAACCGTCATTAGCATATTTACGAGTAATGGATGATATTGAAGATAGTGTATACGAAAATGCGCTCGTTATCGTTTGTGATACAGCAAACCAAGAACGTGTTGACGATCAACGCTATACAAAAGGGAAGATGTTAATCAAAATTGATCATCATCCAAATGAAGATCCATACGGAGACATTACGTGGGTAGATACGACAGCAAGTTCTACAAGTGAAATGATTTATGAGTTTTATAATTATGGAAAAGATAAAGGATTAAAAATAACAAAAGAAGCAGCTCGTCTTATTTTAGCGGGTATTGTTGGGGATACAGGTCGTTTCTTATTCCCGAATACAACAGCAAAAACACTTCGTTACGTAAGTGAGCTTGTTGACATGGGTGTGAAATTCACAGATTTATACAATGAAATGTATAAGACAAAAGAAAAAATCGCTCGTTTAAACGGTTATATTTTACAAAACTTTACGATGGTAGAAGAAGGAGCAGCTTACATTAAATTAACGAAAGAAGTATTAGAAGAATTTGATGTACTTCCTTCTGAGGCATCCGGCGTTGTTGGAGCACTTGGTAATATTGATGGATTAAAGGCATGGGTTCTATTTTTAGAGGAAGACGATGTGATTCGTGTTCGCCTTCGTTCAAAAGGACCAGTTATAAATAAATTAGCAATGCAATATAACGGCGGAGGGCATCCGATGGCTTCTGGTGCAAAAGCATCTTCTTGGGAGGAAGCGGATCGTCTATTTGCTGATTTACGTGAGATTTGTAAATAAGAAATTATATGTTAGAACGAAAAGAAGGAGTGGTGCTAAAGCCCTCCTTCTTTATTTTTCTTTCTCTATCGTAATGCTAATTTCCAGCACGGTATCAAAGGATATTGTATCGACTTTAAACCGGTATAGCCGATCGTAATGTTTGTACGTTTTGTTTTCGATTACCTTTTTGAGTAGGTCTTTATTTTTTGCGATACTTTGTATGTTTTTCGTTAAAAGATGCTGGAGGTCATTATGGATAGAAGTAGTCATGTTTTCAATTGTAAGGTTGTCTAAATCGTATTTTTCTCGATTTATAAGTTTTATTTTAATCTCTTGAATGGTTAAGAGCCGTTTATTTTCAGTATTTAATTTTTCTTGATCTTCGAGAAGGACGTGGAGTTTTGCTTCTTGTTTTTCTATAATTTCTCTTTGTTCTGCTATTTTACTAGCTTGTTCTTCTTGAAAAACACCGTATATGTACAAAAAAATAAACCAGCTCAATACACCCCCAACAGCAGCCCCAGCTAAAACTAAATACCATCTTTTTGCTGTATTGGCACTTGGTACTCTCATACATGCTCCTGCGTTAGCCATTTAATAATAATAAGACCAGTTTGCATACCACCTGTTGCGAAAAAAATAAGGAGAATTTGTTTTACGATATCTTTCATATCCCCGCCAAAGAAACTTCTTTCAAAACTATAAAAAGTATCAAATGTTCCGCCGATCGCTGCAACGAGTGCCCAAATTCTTAAATTTTGAGCGAATTGATTAATGTAAGTGAGGGTTGGTTTTCCGATAAGAAATGCACCAAATCCACCAATTAATGAACCACCAAGTATAACCCCAAAGGCAATAAAATAACTAATAATAAGCAGAGAGAAAAAAGTGTGTTCTCTTACATCCATCGTCATTCCCCTTTCTTCTTCATATATATGGACAAAGTATAAGAAGTATGTTTTGATTTCCTCTTTCCTCTTCACCTATAATAAAAGTAGTCAAATAGGTAAAGAGAGGGTACAACAGTGAAGTTTGTGCATTTACAATGTCAAACCGTTTTTAGTTTATTAAAAAGTGCTTGTAAAATTGATGAACTTGTAGTTAGGGCGAAAGAGCTCGGTTATTCATCACTAGCTATTACGGATGAAAATGTTATGTATGGCGTTATTCCGTTTTATAAAGCATGTAAGAAACATGGTATACATCCTATTATCGGCTTAACAGCTTCTATTTTTAGTGAAGAAGAAGAAAAGTCTTATCCGCTTGTCTTACTTGCTGAAAATGAAATAGGTTATCAAAATTTATTAAAGATTTCTAGTAGCATTATGACGAAGTCAAAAGAAGGTATTCCTAAGAAATGGCTTGCACATTATGCGAAAGGATTAATTGCTATTTCACCAGGTAAAGATGGGGAAATCGAACAATTATTATTAGAAGACAAAGAGAGTCAAGCTGAAGAAGTAGCTCGTATGTATCAAAATATGTTCGGCAGTTTTTATATGAGTTTACAGCATCATGCGATTCAAGATGAACTGCTTCTGCAAGAAAAATTACCTGCATTTATGAATAGGATAAATATTCCGGTTGTAGCGACGAACGATGTACGCTACATCAATCAAAGTGACGCACTTGTTCATGAATGTTTATTATCTGTTGAAAGTGGAACGAAAATGACGGATCCTGATAGGCCGAGGCTGAAAACAGATCAATATTATTTAAAATCATCAGATGAAATGGAAGCCCTATTTTCTCACGTAGAAGAAGCGATTTATAACACAGTAGAAATTGCAGAACGTTGTAGAGTAGAAATACCGTTTCATGTAAATCAATTACCGAAATTCCCTGTTCCATCTAACGAGACGAATGATATGTATTTGCGCCGCGTTTGTGAAGAAGGATTACAAAAACGTTATGGTACGCCGAAAGAAGTACATATAAAGCGTTTGAATCATGAATTAAACGTGATTTCTAGCATGGGATTTAGTGATTATTTCCTCATTGTCTGGGATTTTATGAAGTACGCGCATGAAAATCATATTTTAACAGGACCAGGTCGTGGATCAGCGGCTGGCTCACTCGTTTCTTACGTATTAGAAATTACAGATATTGATCCAATTGAATACGATCTATTATTTGAAAGGTTTTTAAACCCAGAGCGTGTGACACTTCCAGATATTGATATTGATTTTCCGGATATAAGACGTGATGAGATGATTCGATATGTGAAGGATAAATATGGTCAGCTTCGTGTTGCGCAAATTGTAACGTTTGGGACGCTGGCAGCGAAAGCGGCAATTAGAGATATTGCGCGTGTAATGGGTCTTCCGCCGCGAGATATCGACATATTCTCAAAACTTATCCCATCAAAGCTTGGTATAACGTTAAAAGATGCATATGAGGAATCGCAATCACTCCGTGAGTTTATACAAGGAAACCTTTTGCATGAACGTGTATTTGAAATTGCAAAACGTGTAGAAGGCTTACCGCGTCATACGTCTATTCATGCAGCTGGCGTTATTATGAGCCAAGAGCCATTAACCGGAAGTGTTGCAATTCAAGAAGGGCATAACGATGTGTATGTTACGCAATACCCAGCTGATGCATTAGAAGAACTTGGGTTGCTCAAGATGGACTTTTTAGGATTACGTAATTTAACGTTACTTGAAAATATTATAAAGTTTATCGTGCAAAAAACAGGAAAAGAAATTGATATAAGAAATTTACCACTTCAAGATGAAAAGACATTCCAATTGTTAGGTAGAGGGGATACAACAGGTGTATTCCAGCTTGAATCAGGTGGTATGCGAAATGTACTTCGCGGGTTAAAGCCGAATGAATTTGAAGATATTGTTGCTGTTAACTCGTTATATAGACCAGGACCGATGGAACAAATTCCAACCTTTATTGAATCAAAACACGGAAAAAGACAAATTGAATATTTACATCCGGACTTAAAGCCGATTTTAGAAAGAACATACGGTGTAATTGTATACCAAGAACAAATTATGCAAATCGCGTCGAAGTTGGCGGGTTTCTCGCTCGGAGAAGCCGATTTATTACGCCGTGCAGTGAGTAAAAAAAATCGTGATATTTTAGATCAGGAACGTAAGCATTTTGTGCAAGGGTGTTTACAAAATGGTTATGACGAGACATCTGCAGAGAAAATTTATGATTTAATTGTAAGATTTGCAAATTACGGATTTAACCGAAGTCACGCTGTAGCCTACAGTATGATTGGATATCAGCTTGCTTACTTAAAAGCGAATTATACGCTGGAATTTATGACGGCACTATTATCGAGTGCAATTGGAAATGAAGATAAGATTGTGCAGTATATACGCGAAACGAAGCGAAAAGGTTTTCATGTTTTGCCGCCGTCTCTTCAGAAAAGTGGTTACAATTTCCAAATAGAAGGAAATGCAATACGTTACAGCTTACTTTCCATTCGAAACATCGGAATGGCTACAGTGACAGCATTAATCGAAGAACGAGAGAAAAAAATGTTTGAAGATTTATTTGAATTTTGTCTGCGCATGCCATCAAAGTTTGTAACAGAGCGAAATTTAGAGGCGTTCGTCTGGTCTGGGTGTTTTGACGATTTCGGTGTTTCGAGAACGAATTTATGGAAAAGTCTTAAAGGAGCGTTAGAGTATGCCAATCTTGCACGTGATTTAGGAGATGCTGTTCCGAAATCAAAATACGTACAAGGAGAAGAGCTCTCTTTTATTGAACAGTTAAATAAAGAGAAGGAAGTACTAGGTTTTTATTTATCAAGCTATCCGACAGCGCAGTATGTGAAGTTAGCGAAAGAATTAGAAATTCCAACTCTCGCTCAGGCGATGCGACATAAGAAAAAAGTACAAAGAGCTATCGTGTACATAACAAGCGTGAGAGTGATTCGTACGAAAAAGTTGCAAAAGATGGCATTTATTACATTTTGTGATCAAAATGATGAAATGGAAGCAGTTCTTTTCCCCGAAACGTATATACATTTCTCAGATAAGTTACAAGAAGGAGCAATTGTTTTAGTTGACGGCATGATTGAGCTTAGAAATCATAAGCTGCAATGGATTGTAAATGGACTATATCCGTTAGAAGAAATGGATGTGTATGAAGAAAAGAAAGATGCATCTGTTTACGTGAAATTGCCATCTCAATATGAGAAAAAGCTTTTAAATCAGGTTACTAAAATATTGTTTGACTATTCGGGTTTTGCGAAAGTACTAATTTATTATGAAAAGGAACATAAAATGGTACAATTATCACGAAGTTTATCGATTCATCCAAGTGAAGAATGTTTAGGAGCACTTCGTGAAATTGTCGGGGAAGAAAATGTGGTTGTGAAAATATAATGGACAATTTCCCTACACTTCGATTATTATAGTAGTAGTGTTCGTGGTCAGACCACTTGGAGAAATTGATATCAGCAAGAATAATTTGAGGAGAGTGGATAGTTTGTCAACACTTCGTGAAGAAGCACTTCACATGCATAAAGTGCATCAAGGAAAATTAGAAACTGTATCAAAAGTAAAAGTAGAAAATGCAAAAGATTTAAGTCTTGCATATTCTCCAGGGGTTGCAGAACCTTGTAAAGAAATTTATGACGATAAAAGTAAGGTATATGAATATACAATGAAGGGAAATATGGTAGCAGTTGTGACAGATGGAACGGCTGTACTTGGTCTTGGTAACATCGGACCTGAAGCATCTCTTCCAGTAATGGAAGGTAAAGCTGTATTATTCAAGAGCTTTGCTGGTGTAGATGCATTCCCAATTGCCTTAAATACAAACGATGTAGATAAAATTGTTGAAACTGTAAAATTAATGGAGCCAACTTTTGGCGGCGTTAACTTAGAGGATATCGCAGCACCAAACTGCTTCATTATTGAAGAACGTTTGAAAAAAGAAACAAATATTCCTATCTTCCATGATGATCAACACGGAACAGCTATCGTAACAGTAGCGGGTCTTGTGAACGCGCTAAAACTAGTTGGAAAGAAAATGTCTGACATTAAAGTTGTCGCAAATGGCGCAGGTGCAGCAGGTATTGCAATTATTAAACTTTTATATCGCTATGGCGTACGCGACATTATTATGTGTGACCGTAAAGGGGCAATCTATGATGGTCGTCCTACAGGTATGAATCCGGTGAAGGATGAAGTGGCAAAATATACAAATAAGAATCGTATCGAAGGTTCTTTAGCTGATGTTGTACAAGGTGCGGACGTATTCATTGGTGTATCTGCAGAAGGTGCATTAACAGAAGAGATGGTTCGTACAATGAATGACGATGCAATTATTTTTGCAATGGCGAATCCAGTTCCAGAAATTATGCCAGAATTGGCAAAAGCAGCGGGCGCAGCTGTTGTTGGAACGGGTCGTTCTGACTTCGCAAACCAAGTAAATAATGTACTAGCGTTCCCTGGTATTTTCCGCGGTGCACTTGACGTACATGCGACACAAATTAACGAAGAAATGAAGATGGCAGCTGTACAAGCTATTGCTGAGCTTGTAGCAGAAGATGAGTTAAATGCAGACTATATCATTCCAGCACCGTTTGACGCGCGTGTAGCGCCTCAAGTAGCAGCTTACGTTGCAAAAGCTGCAATGGAGACAGGAGTAGCTCGCCGTCAAGTAGATCCAAATGAAGTTGCTGAGAAAACAAAACAATTAGCGCTGATTGGTAAAGAATAAGTGAGGAATTTCCATTGACATCATCAAATACAAAAGTATATCTCGAAATTGTAAAAAAAATCCGTTCCATTATGGAAGAGGATGGATTGGTAGCAGGGGATCGTTTGCCGTCTGAGCGTGAGTTAAGTTCACGTTTAAACGTAGGACGTTCCTCTGTAAGAGAAGCGTTGCGTGCTTTAGAACTTGTAGGATTAATTGAAACGAGACGTGGTGAAGGGACGTTTATTCGAAACTTTTACGATAACGGTCTTGTACAATTGATTGCTCCGTTCTTGCTGCAAGATGAGAAAACAATTCGTGATTTATTACAAACAAAACGATTGCTTGAGAAAGATATGATTCGAATTGTATGTAATTTACCGAAAGAAATGTTTTCTAAAGTGCTAAGTAAATTACATCAAGTGCTTGAAGGAAATGAAAACTCAGTTCCAATGCTTCACCAAACGTTCTTTAAAACACTTATTGAACAAGTCGATAATTATTTACTATATCGCATTTGGATGATCGTAAATGATTACGTATCAACGCTTTCTTGTAAAGTTTCAGGAGATTCTATCGATATGTATAGAAAGCTTTACGCTATTTTGGAAGAAAAACAAGAAAATGATGCACTAAAAATTTACGATGAATTAGTAGAGAATATACAGTTTCACTCGTAATGTATAAAATTTGTCGAAATGACCATGACACGTTATGACAAACATTCTATCGCGTAGCGGTTAAAGTTAAACGTAAAGAGTGAGGTTATTAGACAGATTGAGAAGATAAGGCTAACATCAAACTTTGGTGTTAGCCCAATTTTCTTCTTACGCTAACCTTAGCTCTCAACGAAGGGGGTCAAATTGTGCTAAGAGATTTATTCGTGAAAAAGAAAAAGTACGCTGCAATACCTTCAGAACAAGTACGAAAAGATGTACCAGACGGCGTTATGACAAAATGTCCGAAATGTAAAAAAATCATGTATACGAAAGAGCTTCTAAAAAATTTAAAAGTATGTGTGAATTGTGGATATCATCATCCTATGAATGCATGGGAACGTCTTGATAGTATATTGGACGAAGGGTCATTCCGTGAGTATGACAAAGAAATGGTTTCATTAAATCCACTCGAGTTTCCAGATTATGAAGAGAAACTAGAGAGCGATCGTAAGAAGACTGACTTGAACGAAGCGGTTGTAACTGGTGAAGGAACAATTGATGACATGCTTGTTGTTGTTGCAGTAATGGATTCTCGTTTTCGAATGGGGAGCATGGGCTCTGTTGTAGGAGAAAAAATTGCCCGTGCGGTTGAAAAGGCATACGACTTACAAGTTCCATTTATTATCTTTACTGCTTCGGGTGGTGCCCGTATGCAAGAAGGGATATTAAGTTTAATGCAAATGGCAAAAACAAGCGTAGCTTTGAAAAAGCATAGTAATGCAGGAGGATTATTTATTTCTGTTATGACTCACCCAACGACGGGCGGGGTTTCAGCGAGTTTCGCTTCACTTGGTGATTATAATCTTGCAGAACCAGGGGCGCTGATCGGATTTGCTGGTAGACGTGTAATTGAACAAACGGTGCGTGAGAAACTACCGGAAGATTTCCAAACGGCAGAATTCTTACTAGAACATGGTCAATTAGATGCGGTGGTACATCGTGATGATATGAGAGAATCGCTTCGTAAGATTTTAGAAGTTCATCAAGGAGGGGAAATGGCTGTATGGCAGAGCTAGAATTTGAGAAACCAGTTGTTGAGCTAAGAAATAAGATTCGTGAACTGAAAGACTATACGAAAAACAGCCAGATGGACTTCAGTGAGGAGATTCGTATTTTGGAAGACAAGCTAGAAAATTTAGAGGAAGATATATACGGCAATATGAAAGTATGGGACCGTGTTCAAATTGCTCGTCATGCAGAACGACCGACAACGCTCGATTATATTGAGCACTTATTTACTGATTTTTTTGAATGTCATGGAGATCGTCTATTTGGCGATGATGCAGCGATTGTCGGCGGCATTGCGAAGTATAAAGGGATGCCTGTAACTGTAATCGGGCATCAACGCGGAAAAGATACGAAAGAAAATATTCGCCGTAATTTTGGGATGCCTCACCCAGAAGGATATCGAAAAGCATTGCGTTTAATGAAGCAGGCGGAAAAGTTCAATCGTCCAATTATTTGTTTTATTGATACGAAAGGAGCTTATCCTGGTAAAGCTGCTGAAGAACGTGGTCAAAGTGAAGCGATCGCCCGCAATTTATTTGAAATGGCAGGCTTAACGGTGCCTGTTATTTGTATCGTTATCGGCGAAGGTGGTAGTGGTGGTGCACTAGGTCTTGGAGTAGGAGATTACATTCATATGCTAGAAAATTCCACTTATTCTGTTATTACGCCAGAGGGTGCAGCGGCAATTCTTTGGAAAGATGCAGGAAAAGCAAAGGAAGCTGCAGAGGCGATGAGAATTACAGCAGCAGATTTGAAAGAATTAGGTGTAATTGACGAAATTATTCCAGAGGCAAAAGGTGGAGCACACCGTAATGTTTTGAAACAGTCAGAAAATATAGATTTAATGCTTAGAAAAACTTTTGAACAATTAAACGGAATTTCGAAAGATGAATTAATCGAAAAACGTTATGAAAAATATATGAAAATTGGGCAAGTTTCGTTTTCAAACGCTTCCATTTGGATAAAATAAGAAAAGCGTGCGTTCCACTTCGCGAATGCACGTTTTTATTATGAAAAGACACATCTTCTCCATTGTATTTTTATATTTTTTCGTGTTATTTTATTATAAGGCAAATAATCTTTATGAGGTGAGTACAAATGAAACGTATTGGTGTATTAACAAGTGGTGGAGATTCACCTGGTATGAATGCTGCCATTCGTGCAGTTGTTCGTAAAGCGATTTTCCATGATATTGAAGTATATGGTATTTACCATGGATACGCTGGATTAATTTCTGGTCACATTGAAAAATTAGAACTAGGTTCTGTTGGCGATATTATCCACCGCGGTGGTACGAAATTATATACAGCAAGATGTCCTGAGTTTAAAGACCCAGAAGTACGACTAAAAGGTATCGAGCAATTAAAGAAACACGGTATCGAAGGACTTGTTGTTATTGGTGGAGATGGTTCTTACCAAGGCGCTAAAAAATTAACTGAACAAGGATTCCCATGTGTTGGTGTACCAGGTACAATCGACAATGATATCCCTGGAACAGACTTTACAATTGGTTTCGATACAGCTTTAAATACTGTTATTGATGCAATTGATAAAATTCGTGACACAGCTACATCTCATGAACGTACATATGTTATCGAAGTAATGGGACGTCACGCTGGTGATATCGCATTATGGGCTGGTTTAGCTGATGGTGCGGAGACAATCTTAATTCCAGAAGAAGAGTATGACATGGATGAGGTTATCGCTCGTCTGAAACGCGGTAGTGAACGTGGTAAAAAACACAGTATTATCGTTGTAGCTGAAGGTGTTGGAAGTGCAATTGACTTCGGTAAGCACATTGAAGAAGCAACAAACTTTGATACTCGTGTAACTGTATTAGGTCACGTACAACGTGGTGGATCACCAAGTGCACAAGACCGTGTATTAGCAAGTCGTCTTGGTGCAAGAGCAGTTGAATTGTTAATTGCTGGTAAAGGTGGACGTTGTGTAGGTATTCAAAATAATAAACTTGTTGATCATGACATTATCGAAGCGTTAGCTCAAAAACATACAATCGATAAAGATATGTGTCAATTATCTAAAGAATTATCCATCTAATCGGCGTAATGTCGGATATTTGGGAACGGTTTCATAATTTTCGGAGGTGCAATATGCGTAAAACTAAAATTGTATGTACTATAGGTCCTGCTAGTGAAAGTATTGAAAAATTAGAGCAATTAATCGAAGCAGGTATGAACGTTGCTCGTTTAAACTTCTCTCATGGTAGCCATGAAGAACACGGCGCTCGTATTAAAAACATTCGTGAAGCTTCAAAGAAAACTGGTAAAACAGTTGGTATCTTACTTGATACAAAAGGTCCAGAAATCCGTACTCACGACTTCGTAGACGGACAAGCTGAGCTTGTGACAGGTGCAGAAGTAGTTATTTCTACTGAGCAAGTATTAGGTACTGCAGAGAAGTTCTCTGTATCTTATGCTGGTCTTTATGACGATGTAAACCCAGGTTCTCGTATTCTAATCGATGACGGTCTTATCGAGCTAGAAGTAATCGAAAAAGCTGACGGAAACATCCGTACAAAAGTTCTTAACAGCGGAACTGTAAAAAATAAAAAAGGTGTTAACGTACCAAACGTAAGCATTAAGCTTCCTGGTATCACTGAAAAAGACGTAAAAGATATCATCTTCGGTATCGAGCAAAAAGTTGATTTCATCGCAGCTTCATTCGTACGTAAAGCAGCTGACGTATTAGAAATCCGTGAATTACTAGAAGAGCATAACGCTCAATACATCCAAATCGTACCAAAAATCGAAAACCAAGAGGGTATCGACAACATCGATTCAATCTTAGAGGTTTCTGACGGTTTAATGGTAGCTCGTGGTGATATGGGTGTAGAAATTCCACCAGAAGAAGTACCATTAGTACAAAAACGTCTAATCAAAAAATGTAACGTGTTAGGTAAACCAGTTATTACTGCAACACAAATGTTAGATTCTATGCAACGTAACCCACGTCCAACTCGTGCGGAAGCAAGTGACGTAGCTAACGCAATCTTCGATGGTACAGACGCAATCATGCTTTCAGGTGAAACAGCTGCTGGACAATACCCAGTAGAAGCAGTAACAATGATGGCTAACATTGCAGTACGTGTTGAAAAATCATTACAATATGAAGATATGTTCAAAAAACGTATTAAAGAGTTCACTCCAACAATTACAGATGCAATTAGCCAATCTGTTGCGCATACAGCACTTGCTCTTGATGTAGCTGCAATCGTAGCTCCAACAGAAAGTGGATATACTGCGAAAATGATCTCTAAATACCGTCCAAAATCTCCAATCGTAGCTGTAACATCTGACGAGCAAGTAGGACGTCGTCTTGCACTTGTTTGGGGTGTACAAGCATTTATGGCTGAGAAGCGTGCAGCTTCTACTGACGAAATGTTAGATACAGCGATTCAAACAGGTATGGATGCAGGTCTAATCGGACTTGGAGACACTGTAGTAATCACTGCTGGTGTTCCAGTTGCTGAAACTGGTACAACAAACTTAATGAAAATCCACGTTGTTGGTGAAGAAGTTGCTAAAGGACAAGGAATCGGTCGTAAAGCTGCAAAAGGTAAAGTAGTTGTAGCGAAAACAGCTGCTGAAGCTGTAGCAAACGTAAACGAAGGTGATATCCTTGTTACAACAAGCACTGATAAAGATATGATTCCTGCAATTGAAAAAGCTGCTGCTCTAGTTGTAGAAGAAGGCGGCCTAACAAGCCATGCGGCTGTTGTAGGTGTATCAATCGGTATTCCTGTTATCGTTGGTGTAAACGGCGTAACAGCAACTTTAAAAAATGGCCAAGAAGTAACAGTTGATGCAGCACGCGGAATTGTTTATAATGGACATGCGGAAGTGCTATAAGTAATACGGAGAGAAGGATCGGAGTCCTTCTCTTTTTTTTTACACAAAAATGAGGTGAAACTAGCTTTAAACGTCTGAAATTGCTTTTAAAAGCTGTTTGTTATGAAGTTTGATGGGAAAGTGCGTTTAGCTTTTATATGGTGTATATGGACGTTGTGAGGGTGTTTAAAGTGATAGGATATGAAAGGAGTGTAGAACTATGAAGTGGTTACTATTCTTGTTTATATTAATACCGGCTATTGAGATTACAGTCTTAATTGGATCGAGTCATGTAATAGGTTTGTGGTCTACGTTCGCTATGATCGTATTTACAGGCGTTGTAGGTGTGTATTTGGCGAAAAGACAAGGGTTTAAAGTACTTGGAGAGATTCAATCTAAGTTGAATAGAGGAGAAATGCCAGGAGCAGCGGTTTTAGATGGTATTTTTATCTTTGTAGGGGGTATTCTTTTAGTGCTTCCTGGATATGTAACGGATATAATGGGTTTTATCTTTGTTATTCCTGTGACGAGGGCTTTGTTGAAACCGTTTGTTATGAAGTGGATGGAATGGAAGTTTAGAAAGAACTCTACTATTATTGTGCAGAAATAGTACTTAGATCATAGCGATCTAAGTACTATTTTTTTATCTGCAACAGGATGAGAGGGTGGTTAAAGTTCAGTTAACGAAAGATGTGTTTTAATATGCGGCGAATGTGACGGTTAATAATCGATGGGGATAGGATCCTTGTAGATTAAAGTTTTACTTTATTGTATTTGTTGTGTATTTTTTCGATTTGAGGAGTTATTAGCTCTTAATCAGTGTGTTTAAAGTGGGAATCTGAACTTAAGATTGTTTTTGTATGTAAAAGAATGAATTGGAACGAAAAAAGTTAAATAAGAGCAGGGAAATGGTCAGTTTAAGTCTTATTATGTGCTATTTTGTATATTTATTCATTTACATAAAAAGTAATAAATGTAAGTAATAATTATAAAATTAATAGAATAAATATGTAAAAACACCACGAAATATGCGTTTTTTATGCAAAAAAACAAGAGAATTATCTTTTTTGAGTGCAATTCTCTTGTTTTATGTAATGAGTATGAAAAATAAGTACAAGGAATAATCAGTGGGAATTTCCCACTGATTACATGTAAGTTTTTGGTTGTGTATGAATTAGAAACTATTATTTTGAAGGTGAGCCTTTAATATATTTCCACAAATCATGGAATACACGAGCTTTGTGCAATGTATTAAGTAGTACTAAGGTGACTGGACCGATGATTAATCCTAAGAAGCCAAAGAGCTTAAAGCCGACAAAGAGAGCAATCAGTGTTGCTAATGGATCAAGACCGATATTAGATGAAAGTACCTTTGGCTCCATAATTTGTCTTTGGACAATCACGACGATGTATAAAATGAGAAGACCGATGGCGAAAGCAGTGTCTCCAGTGAAAAATACGTATATAACCCAAGGAACGAAGACAGCTCCTGTTCCTAAATACGGGAGTAAATCTACAACCCCTGTAATAATCGCGATAGTAATGGCGTATGGTACGCGTAATATTAAAAGTCCGATTAGTACAATAACAGTTGTCATAGATACGAGTGTAAGTTGTGCTTTAACAAAACCGAATAAAGCTTTTCTTAAATCCACAAAAATAGTTTTTCCATAGCCATGAACACGGTTGGGCAAAAACTTTCTTACTTTCTGAGCAAGACGATGCCAATCGTAACTAATGAAGAAAGTGGCTAATAAAACGAATACAAGTACAGTTAAAGTAGTTGGTAGTGCACTAATGAAATTTGTTAACCCGCTTATAATAGCGGTTAAAAGTTCTTTCATTTGCGTCGTTGCTTCGGTTCCTAAGTTTTGAATGTTTTGTGTAATCGTATAGCGCTGCGGTTCCCCAAGATGATTAAATTTAGAGATTAAATCATCGTAGAGAGGCATAATATGATTAAGTGCAAACTGCTGAGCGAATGCAACGATATCCGGAAATTTTACTGTAACAAGTTGTAGTAAGTATGTTGTGGCAGATATTGCTTCTGTTACAAGATATGTAACGAGTCCGACGATAGCTCCAAATACGAGAATTAAGCTAACGAGTACTGCGAGTGCGCGAGGAAATTGTAGTTTTTGATTCAGGAAATTGACGACAGGATTAATTAAATAAGCAAATGCGAAAGCGATAATAAAAGGATAGATAAGTCCTGACATATATAGTAATGCATAGAACCCGGCTACCGTCGCTATAATGACAAATACGAGTCGCAATATCATATATAGTAAGTTTCGATTCAAAGATGTATACCTCCCATTCCAATTTGGATTATCCTAATTCGTTCAACTTATAACGAGTGTGCCCCACTGATTAAAGTTTCACTTTATGTTATAGTGGAATGATGGATTTTCCTGCTTTTTCAGTATGTGAGTGACTGTGAAAGCTTGGTGTTGATGCTTCTACTATATGGTAAAAACTTCATTTTCTCTTCTTTTTATTTTACCTGTTTCTAATTAGAAAAGAAAGGAGAGACGCCCGTTTTTTAAAATGTATACATGCTTACATTTGGATGGTGAAAGTCTCAGTTTGTCATTTTAAAATGCGTAAAAAAATGAAGTGATTCATGTTGAATAGGCATCGATATAGCATGTATAACGATAGGTTTAAAGGTATTTTTGTTTGGAAATGAGTTCATTATTTTCAGAAAGGAAGTGCAAACATGATTAGTCAGTCAACGTTATTTTTATTCATACTACTTATTATAGGACTTATTGCGAAAAACCAATCGCTTACTGTAGCTATTGGTGTGTTATTTCTATTAAAATTTACATTTCTAGGGGATAAAGTCTTTCCTTATCTACAAACGAAAGGGATTAACCTCGGTGTTACGGTTATTACAATAGCAGTACTCGTACCGATTGCGACGGGGGAAATAGGATTTAAGCAACTTGGAGAAGCAGCGAAATCGTATTATGCATGGATTGCTTTAGCTTCAGGGGTAGCAGTTGCTTTGTTAGCAAAAGGTGGCGTACAATTATTAACGACAGATCCTCATATTACAACTGCGCTCGTTTTCGGGACAATTATAGCAGTTGCTTTATTTAATGGGGTCGCTGTAGGTCCATTAATTGGGGCTGGAATTGCCTATGCAGTAATGAGTATTATACAGATGTTTAAATAAGGAATTTTATAGTAATATAAAATTTTTGAATTCTTTCTGTTCACAAAAGTCAGATAATTGTTTATAATAGGATTAGAAACTTTGAAAAGTTACATAACAGCAGAGACTTTACACCAGATAAAATAAAAACAACATAAAACAATTTTATAATGATATTGTTTTATGTTGTTTTTATCATAAAACTCTTCGGAATTCATTTTCCTCACTAACTTGTTGTTTTGAGCGTGAGGATTCGGGGAGACATTCACGCTCATGCTTTCCATGTAGACAATGGACAATAAGAGGGGAACATCGCAACAAATTTGCATGATCGTGCATTTTGCTTGCCTAAAGAGTGAACGGGCGTTCATAATTCAAAAGGGGAGCAAATAGATATAAGAAGCAAGGTTGGGAGAATTTTCAGGAAAAGGAGAGAATGTCATGACTGTTATTCGAGGTTTAGAAGGGGTAGTAGCAACAACATCATCTGTGAGCTCTATTATTGATGATACATTAACTTATGTTGGGTATAATATTGATGATTTAGCTGAGAATGCTACATTTGAAGAAGTAGTGTACTTATTATGGCATCGCAAGCTTCCTAACGAGCAAGAACTAGCGAAATTTAATGAGATTGTATCGGAATACTATAAAGTTCCAGGTGAGATTTTAGCATATTTGAAACAAGTAGATTTAAAAATCGCACATCCGATGTCTGTTTTACGAACTGCAATTTCCATGCTATCATTATACGATGAGAGCGCTGAAATTATGGATGAAAAGTCCAATTATTTGAAAGCGGTTAAATTACAGGCTCAAGTGGGTACTTTAGTTGCTGCTTACGCAAGAATCCGTAAAGGTTTAGATGTTGTTGAGCCTAGAAATGATTTATCATTAGCTGCAAACTTCTTGTACATGTTAAATGATCGCGAGCCAAATGAAGTTGAAATTGAAGCTTTTGATAAGGCGCTTGTACTTCACGCAGATCATGAGTTAAACGCTTCTACATTTACTGCACGCGTTTGTGTAGCTACACTTTCAGATGTATATTCTGGCATTACAGCAGCAATCGGTGCGTTAAAAGGTCCTCTTCACGGTGGGGCAAATGAAAATGTAATGAAGATGTTAACTGAAATTGGCGAAGAAGAAAATGTAGAATCATATATTCATAATGCTCTTCAAAATAAAGTGAAAATCATGGGCTTTGGCCACCGTGTATATGAGCAGGGTGATCCGCGTGCAAAACATTTACGCGAAATGTCTAAGAGATTATGCGTGCTTTTAGGAGAAGAGAAATGGTATAATATGTCTATCAAAATTGAAGACATTGTAACAAAAGAAAAAGGTCTTCCACCAAATGTTGATTTCTATTCAGCTTCTGTATACCATTGTTTAGGAATTGACCATGACTTATTTACACCTATTTTTGCAATTAGCCGTATGTCAGGCTGGTTAGCTCATATTCTAGAACAATATGAAAATAACCGTTTAATCCGTCCGCGTGCTGATTATAATGGACCAACACATCAAGTGTATGTTCCAATTGCACAACGATAAGCGAATAACACTATTTTGATAGTGAAAATACGCTTTCAAAAGTCTGATTTTTTCGGAAAGATGTAATGATTAGAATATTTTAATTTGACTAACGGTTTGAACTGAGGGGTTATTCCCTCAGTTTCATACATATGAAATTTCAAACATGGGGGTTATCACATTGACGACAGGTGAAAAAATTACTGTAACTAATGGTGTTATGAATGTACCAAACAATCCGATTATTCCATTTATCGAAGGAGATGGAATTGGTCCTGATATTTGGGCAGCTGCATCTCGTGTACTAGAAGCAGCAGTTGAAAAAGCTTATGATGGTGAGAAGAAAATCGTTTGGAAAGAAGTGCTTGCAGGGGAAAAAGCATTCAACCAAACAGGCGAGTGGTTACCAGAAGAAACTTTAAATTTAATTCGTGAATATTTAATCGCGATTAAAGGTCCACTTACAACTCCAGTTGGCGGTGGTATTCGTTCTCTAAACGTAGCACTTCGTCAAGAATTAGATTTATATGTATGTCTACGTCCAGTTCGTTATTTTGAAGGTGTTCCTTCACCTGTAAAACGTCCGGAAGATACTGATATGGTTATTTTCCGTGAAAATACAGAAGACATTTATGCTGGAATTGAATATGCGCAAGGATCTCCAGAAGCAGAAAAAGTTCTTGCTTTCTTAAAAGAAGCAATGGGTGTTAATAAAATCCGCTTCCCAGAAACATCTGGTATTGGTATTAAACCAATCTCAGAAGAAGGGACAAAGCGTCTTGTTCGTGCTGCAATTCAATATGCAATTAACGAAAAACGCTCTTCTGTTACATTAGTTCATAAAGGAAACATTATGAAATTTACAGAAGGTGCTTTCAAAAACTGGGGTTACGAAGTAGCGGAACAAGAATTCGGCGACAAAGTATTTACTTGGGCTGAATATGATCGTATCGTTGAGAAAGATGGCAAAGATGCAGCGAATAAAGCGATGGCAGACGCTGAAGTGGCTGGAAAAATCATCGTAAAAGATTCTATTGCAGACATCTTCTTACAACAAATTTTAACTCGTCCACGTGAGTTCGATGTTGTTGCAACAATGAACTTAAACGGAGACTACATCTCTGATGCACTTGCTGCACAAGTAGGTGGAATTGGTATTGCACCTGGTGCAAACATTAACTATGTAACTGGACATGCTATCTTTGAAGCTACGCACGGTACAGCTCCAAAATATGCAGGTTTAGATAAAGTAAACCCATCTTCAGTTCTTCTTTCTGGTGTATTATTATTAGAGCACTTAGGATGGAACGAAGCTGCGAAATTAGTAACTGCTTCAGTTGAGAAAACAATTGCTTCAAAAGTAGTAACTTATGATTTCGCACGCTTAATGGAAGGTGCAACAGAAGTGAAATGTTCTGAGTTCGCTAATGAACTTATTAAAAACATGGATGTAGCGATAATCAAAAACGCATAATTAAAGCGGGGGGTAAATTATGACAATCAAACGCAAGAAAGTTTCAGTCATCGGTGCAGGATTTACAGGAGCAACAACAGCATTCTTATTAGCACAAAAAGAACTTGCAGATGTTGTATTAGTGGACATTCCACAGCTGGAAAATCCAACAAAAGGGAAAGCGTTAGATATGTTAGAAGCGAGCCCAGTACAAGGTTTTGATGCTAACATTATTGGAACATCTGATTACGCAGATACTGCTGATTCTGACGTTGTTGTGATTACAGCAGGTATTGCGCGTAAGCCTGGTATGAGCCGTGATGATTTAGTAGCAACAAACTCCAAAATTATGAAAAGTATTACGCGCGACATTGCAAAACATTCACCAAATGCAATTATTGTTGTGTTAACAAATCCAGTTGATGCAATGACATATTCTGTATTTAAAGAAGCTGGATTCCCGAAAGAGCGTGTTATCGGTCAATCGGGCGTATTAGATACAGCTCGTTTCCGTACATTCATCGCACAAGAATTAAATCTTTCTGTGAAAGACATTACAGGATTTGTTCTTGGTGGACACGGTGACGATATGGTACCTCTTGTACGTTATTCTTATGCAGGTGGCATTCCGTTAGAAACGTTAATTCCGAAAGAGCGTTTAGAAGCAATCGTAGAACGTACCCGTAAAGGTGGCGGCGAGATTGTAGGCTTATTAGGAAACGGTAGTGCATATTACGCACCAGCTGCTTCTTTAGTTGAAATGACAGAAGCAATCTTAAAAGATCAACGCCGTGTATTACCGGCTATTGCGTACCTTGAAGGTGAATACGGTTATAGTGACCTTTACTTAGGGGTACCAGTAATTCTAGGTGGTAACGGAATTGAAAAAATTATTGAATTAGAACTTCTTGCAGATGAAAAAGAAGCGTTAGATCGCTCTGTAGAATCTGTACGTAATGTTATGAAGGTTCTTGTTTAATCATTAAATATAAGTAGAAAAAGATTCGGGGCCCCGAATCTTTTTCTACTATTTATACAAATGTTTTTTTGAAATAACATGAAAACACTATCATTTGTAATATCCTATAATGAAACTGTAGATTTATACTATACATTGCCCTCATCATAGTAAATGTCGGATCAAGTATCGCTTTTAGTAGGATAATAAGGTGAAAAAATCGGAGGGGGTTGTAACATGTTAAAGAAAAAAGTTCAAATTGGTCGTAAAATGGATGAAATTACAGTAGGAGAGAAATTATCTATCACTGAAAAAATTGAGGATAAAGATTTGTTATTGTACTTAGGGTTAACGAATGATGCCAATCCATTATATATTCAGCATGATTACGCATCCCAAACTCCGTATGAAAAGCCGATTGTACCAAGCATTATGCTAATTGGAATGATTACAACGGCAGTTACGAAATATTTACCAGGTCCAGGTAGTCATATTACGAGAAAGGACCTTACGTTCGTGAAGCATGTTCACCATTATGAAACGTTACAAATCCACTTTGAAGTTGTGGCTGTTTCTGAGGAGGAACATACAATTGATATGCTTGTATCTGCTCATGATGAAAAAGGGGATACTGTTGTGAAAGGCTCATTAACAGTAACACCACCTTACAAATCAGTCTCTATTATGGAAAAAGCATTAGATAATTTTTAAAACATGAAAATGTGAATAGCGCTAGCATACCTTTCATAAGGGGGCTAGCGCTATTTTTAGTTGAAGAATCCCTCTTTGAACCCTTCAGCAAAATCTGAACACCCCGTTTTAATCGTATCCCAGCTCGGTACGTTAAAAGTAAGGAAACATGTTACTAATAAAGTTAAAATAGATAGTAATATTCGCATAATAGCTCCTTTATTGCATTTATTAATATATTAAAAATAATAATATATTAATTGGTAATTAAAGTCAATTAAAGGTTTTTTTTAAGATGAAGTGGAAGAGAGAAGACGTTATCTTTGAAACGATAAGAGAAGCTGAAGTATGGGCGGACGGGGTTGCGAATGAAATGTATGGAAGACTATTTGATGGATATGAAACGCTAGATTATAAAATAGCGTACGCTGTATCTTTTTCTTAGCGCAAAGTCGAGAATATCATATCCATACGAGTATTGAATTTAATAAAGATATAGAAGTGTATAAAGTATGGATCACTACAAGTTAATTGCGCAATCCGAATCCATGAATAGACAATTATATTGAGAGGGACCTTGTTTTCTAGTATGATGAGAATAACGGGGAAAATACTAGGATGAAGAAGGTTTCAAGTCTATAACTTGGAGGAAAAGAATGAACAATCGTATTTTAGTAGTTGATGATGAGGAGTTTATCTTAACTTTAATCGAATTTAATTTACAACAAGCTGGTTTTGAAGTGATAACAGCGATGGATGGAGAAATGGCGCTTCAAAAAGCGACAACAGAACGTCCAGATTTAATTATATTAGATTTAATGCTTCCAAAAATGGATGGTATGGAAGTATGTAAAGAATTACGATTGCAGCGCGTTATGACGCCGATTTTAATGTTGACAGCAAAAGATGATGAGTTTGATAAGGTGCTAGGTCTTGAACTTGGGGCGGATGATTATATGACGAAGCCATTTAGTCCAAGGGAAGTTGTCGCGCGTGTGAAGGCAATTTTACGCCGCACGAAATTACAACAAGAAGAGCAAGTTACAGAATCGTCAGATGAAGAGAGCATTACAATTGCTGAACTTAAAATTTTACCGGAGTTTTATGAGGCTTATTTCCAAGGAAGAAAGCTTGAATTAACACCAAAAGAATTTGAACTACTTGTTTATCTTGCGAAAAATAAAAGTCGCGTATTAACGCGTGATCAATTATTAAGTGCTGTATGGAATTATGATTTCGCTGGTGATACACGAATTGTTGACGTTCATATTAGCCATTTGCGCGATAAAATTGAACAAAATACGAAAAAACCGACGTACATTAAAACGATACGTGGTTTAGGATATAAATTAGAGGAGCCAAAAGGGGATGAATAAATTTCGTTCCAGGCTTCTTTTTACATTTGTTTCTCTTATTGTTTTTATTTTAGTCGGACTCGGTTTATTGCTGGAAACCGTGTTTGAAAACTATTATATAGATCATGCGAAAGAGAGAATGGTAAAAGAGACAGAGTATGTTGCGGTATTAGCAGAAGAACAAGGTTTTGATGATGTTTTAAAAAATCCATATATATTTAAAAAGCTAGAAGAAAAAATTCAGGCTTCTATTGCCTTTGTAGATGAGAAAAAGAAAGTTCAATATAGCGGGGGAGAACCGTCTGCTTTTAGCCAAGGGATAATAAAAGAACTTTCCTCTGAAACAACGAAACAAAGAAATAAAGTCATTACGAAAGAAACAGATCAAAATAATGAATTTTACCATGCGGTGTTCGTGCAAGATGTAGCAGGGAAACAAGGATACATTTTTGTGAAGAGCACAATTGAGCCTTTGAAAGACGTTCATCAAAAAACGTGGGGATTATTAATTATCGGATTTGTTATTGCGTGTCTTGTAGTCGTATTTTTAGGTATGAAAATTACAGGGCAATATATTAGGCCGATTGAGTCCGTTACGAAAGTTGCCATCGAATTAGCGAAGGGTAATTATAAAGCACGCGCTTATGAAAGTCATTCGGATGAAACGGGAATGTTAAGTAAAGCGATTAATATTTTAGCTCGTAATTTACAAGAGATGACACTTGAGCAAGAAATGCAACAAGATCGTCTGCATACGTTAATTGAAAATATGGGAAGCGGAATGATTTTAATTGATAGCCGCGGTTATATCAACCTTGTAAACCGTTCGTATAAGGAAACTTTCCACGTCACAGATGAAGAATATTTAGATCGTTTATATTATGAGTCGTTTCATCATCCGGAAATTATAGAGCTTGTGGAAGAAATCTTTATGACAGAAGTGAAAGTGCGCAAACAAATGTTATTGCCACTTGGAATTGAGCGAAAGCATTTCGAGGTATATGGAGCACCGATTATCGGGACGAACCATGAATGGAAAGGGATTGTCCTTGTATTCCATGACATTACTGAGCTGAAAAAGTTAGAACAAATGAGAAAAGACTTTTTAGCGAATGTTTCTCATGAACTAAAAACGCCGATTACTTCTATTAAAGGTTTTTCAGAAACACTTTTAGACGGTGCTATGGATAATAAAAAATTCTGCGAACATTTCTTGCACATTATTTTAAAAGAAAGTGAACGTATGCAAGGATTAATTGAAGATTTATTAGATTTATCAAAGATTGAGCAACAAGGATTTAAATTGAATATGGGTACCGTTGATATGAAGGGACTTCTTGAAGATATTCATATGGTGCTTGATAATAAAGCGGGAGAAAAAGAAATCTCTTTACAAGTAAATGCATTAAAACGTGTCTCTGTCATTGGAGATCCAAGTCGTTTGCAGCAAATCTTTATTAATTTAATGAATAACGCAATCGTATATACACCGGCTGGAGGCGTTGTTTCTGTAGAATTAGCAGAAGATAAATATAATGCTTATATAAAAGTGTCGGATACTGGAATTGGTATTAGTAAAGATGAAATTCCACGTATTTTTGAACGCTTTTACCGAGTGGATAAAGCGAGGAGTAGAAATACTGGTGGTACAGGTCTTGGGTTATCAATCGTAAAGCATTTAGTCGAGGCCCATCACGGTACGATTACAGTGGATAGTGAAGTAGGAGAAGGGACAACCTTTACAGTTGTTTTACCAAAATCAGCAACTGAAAAATAGGATGAAGGATGTTTACAATATATTAACAATGGCTTAATTAAATATTAATAAAGCTCTGTTAATATAATACATGAAAACCCCTTCATCCAAGGAGTAATTTTGGACGAGAATAGTTAAGCTATTCTCGTCACTTCCCTTTATGCCAATATAAGTCTGTTTTATATATGAAAGAAAATATCCGTTATTTTTCTTCTCTCTATTAGTCGTGTTAATATAGAGAGAGGAAAGAAACGGTTTTTTTCTGTGAAAAAAATCATTTCAAATTTGTATGGGGAGGTTTCTGATTTGGAAAAAAAGGTCGTATTAGTAGATGGTAATAATATCGCGTATCGTGCTTTCTTTGCACTACCGCTTTTAAATAACGACAAAGGTATACATACGAACGCAATTTACGGTTTTACAATGATGTTAATGAGAATATTAGAGGAAGAAAAACCGACGCATATGTTAGTTGCATTTGATGCGGGTAAAACAACGTTCCGTCACAAAACGTATAGTGAGTATAAAGGAGGACGTCAAAAGACTCCGCCTGAGTTATCAGAGCAATTCCCATTTATTCGTGAGATGCTTGATGCATTCAATGTACCGCGTTATGAATTAGAAAATTATGAAGCGGATGACATTATGGGAACGCTAGCGAAAGAAGCGAGTGAACAAGGAGCTAGTGTAAAAGTTATTTCAGGAGATAAAGATTTACTTCAACTTGTTTCTGATAACACGCTTGTATGTATTCCTCGAAAAGGGATTACGGAAGTAGATGAATATACGAAAGAAGCTTTATTTGAGAAATACAGCTTATCACCGAAGCAAATTATCGATATGAAAGGTTTAATGGGAGACCAATCAGATAATATTCCAGGTGTACCAGGAGTTGGTGAAAAAACTGCGATTAAATTGTTAACACAGTTTGGAACGGTTGAAGAAGTGTATGAAAATATAGATCAAGTAAGCGGGAAGAAATTAAAAGAAAAGCTGGAAGCAAATAAAGACCAAGCTCTTATGAGTAAAGATCTTGCAACGATTATTACAGACGCACCGATTACTGTGCATGTGGATGATATGGAGTATAAAGGATATGAGCCAAGTGATGTCATTCCAATGTTCGAGAATTTAGGATTCACATCTCTTTTAAATAAATTAGGTGTTACTCCAGAAGAAACGGCTCCAGCTGAATTAGATGATATTACATTTGATATTGTGGAAGAAGTTACAGAAGAAATGCTTCAGCAAGATAGTGCGCTTATCGTTGAAGTACAAGAAGATAATTATCATAAAGCAGATATTCAAGGTTTCGGTATTCAAAATGAAAACGGATGTTACTTTATTCAGACAGACATTGCACTTAAGTCAGATGCTTTTAAAGAGTGGCTTGCAGATGGAGAAATGAGAAAGTATACATTTGATGCGAAGCGTGCGATCGTTGCACTGAAATGGAACGGTATAGATGTGCAAGGGATTGACTTTGATCTATTAATTGCTGCTTACTTACTTGACCCGGCTGATACAGATAAAGATTTCCGTACTGTAGCGAAAATGAAAGAAACACATGCTGTGAAATCTGATGAAGAAGTTTACGGAAAAGGTGCGAAGCGTGCTGTTCCAGAGTTAGAGATAGTAGCGGAGCATGTAGCTCGTAAAGTGCATGTATTATATGATGTGAAGCAAACATTCGTTGAAGAGTTAGAAAAGAATGAGCAATATGAACTGTTTACAGAGTTAGAATTACCACTTGCACGTGTATTAGCTGATATGGAAGTAAAAGGTGTAAAAGTTGATACAGAACGTCTTCGTAATATGGGAGAAGAACTTGCAGGTAGATTAAAGGAAATGGAACAGGAAATTTATAAGCTGGCGGGAACAGAATTTAATATTAATTCACCGAAGCAGCTTGGTGTTATTCTGTTTGAGAATTTAAACTTACCGGTTATTAAGAAGACGAAAACAGGTTATTCTACGTCAGCTGATGTACTAGACAAGCTGATGGATCACCATGAAATTATTCCAAACATTTTACATTACCGTCAATTAGGGAAACTAAATTCAACTTATATTGAAGGTTTATTAAAAGTTGTACATGAAGATTCATCTAAAATCCATACTCGTTTCAATCAAGTATTAACGCAAACGGGCCGATTAAGTTCAACGGATCCAAACTTACAAAATATCCCGATTCGATTAGAAGAAGGAAGAAAGATTCGTCAGGCATTCGTTCCATCAGAAGAAGGATGGATTATGTACGCAGCGGATTATTCACAAATTGAACTTCGTGTATTAGCTCATATTGCAAATGATAAAGGGCTAGTCGACGCGTTCCAACATGACATGGATATTCATACAAAAACAGCTATGGATGTATTTGGCGTTGAAAAAGATGAAGTAACTTCAAATATGAGACGACAAGCGAAAGCTGTTAACTTCGGAATTGTGTATGGTATTAGTGATTATGGTCTTTCACAAAACTTAGGAATTACAAGAAAAGCAGCAGCGGAATTTATTGAAAAGTATTTAGAAAGTTTCCCTGGTGTACAAGAATACATGGATGACATCGTAAAAGATGCGAAACAAAAAGGATATGTAGCTACATTATTAAATCGCCGCCGTTACATTCCGGAAATTACGAGTCGTAATTTTAACTTGCGTAGCTTTGCTGAGCGTACAGCTATGAATACACCAATTCAAGGTACTGCAGCAGATATTATTAAAAAAGCGATGATTATTATGGCAGATCGTTTAGAAGAAGAAGGATTACAAGCGCGTCTTCTATTGCAAGTACACGATGAATTAATATTTGAAGCACCAAAAGAAGAAATTGAAAAATTAGAGAAGCTTGTACCAGAAGTAATGGAGCATGCAATTGAACTCGCAGTTCCGTTGAAAGTTGATTATTCTTACGGTCCAACTTGGTACGACGCAAAATAAGGAAGTGATGAAATGCCTGAATTACCAGAGGTTGAAAACGTCAGACGGACACTTGAAAATCTTGTAACAGGAAAAACGATTGAAGATGTTATTGTTACTTATCCGAAAATCGTAAAACGACCGGATGATGCAGAAATCTTTAAAGAAATGCTAAAAGGCGAGACGATTGAAAATATAAAGCGAAGAGGAAAGTTTTTGCTTTTATATGTAACAAATTATGTCATTGTTTCACATTTGCGTATGGAAGGTAAGTTTTTACTGCATCAAGAGGATGAGCCAATTGATAAGCATACGCACGTCCGTTTCTTATTTACAGATGGAACTGAATTACATTATAAAGATGTGAGAAAGTTTGGTACGATGCATCTCTTTAAAAAAGGTGAGGAAATGAATCAAATGCCTCTTGCTGACTTAGGTCCGGAGCCATTTGATGCTGAATTGACACCACAGTATTTACAAGAGAGATTGCAAAAGACAAATCGTAAAATAAAAGTTGTATTGTTAGACCAGCGTCTTTTAGTAGGACTTGGAAATATATATGTAGATGAAGTTTTATTCCGTTCTCAAATTCATCCAGAACGAGAAGCGTCGTCTTTAACAGTAGAAGAAATTGAGCGAATTTATGAGGCGACTGTTACAACGTTAGGCGAAGCAGTGAAGCGTGGCGGAAGTACAATTCGAACGTATATCAACTCACAAGGGCAAATTGGCTCATTCCAAGAACTTCTAAATGTATATGGAAAAAAAGGAGAACCGTGTGTGACTTGCGGTACGATATTAGAAAAAACAGTTGTTGGTGGAAGAGGAACGCATTACTGCCCAATTTGTCAGCCAAGAATATAGAAAAGAGATAACATCGGATAGGCATTTGTCATATACATACAGCAGAGCTATGTATAAGGGAGGAGCTTACCGATGTACCTTTATTTATCTCTTATTTTATTAGCTTTTACATTAAGCTTAGATAGCTGTAGTGTAGGGCTAACATATGGTTTAAGAAGCGTAAGAATTCCACTAAGATCAATTGTAATTATCGGGATGTGTTCAGCGGCTGTTATGCTTGTTTCAATGGGAATTGGACATATGATCGCGAAAGTATTTTCACCCGTTATCGCAACGCGTATCGGTGGGCTTGTTCTTATTGGAATAGGAATTTGGGTATTATACCAATTTTTTCGAAGTGAGAAAAAAGAAGAACCGAAGCAAGAGGAGAAGGTATGGAAATTAGAGATTGCCTCGCTTGGGTTAGTCATTCAAATTTTACGGAAACCGACTGTAGCAGATTTCGATAAATCAGGCACCATTTCTGCAGGAGAAGCGTTACTTCTTGGTATCGCTCTTTCTGTAGATTCATTTGGTGCTGGAATTGGTGCATCTTTATTAGGGTATGCACCTGCTATGATGGCGATATTAGTTGCAGTGATGAGTTCTTTGTTTTTATTTATTGGAATGAAACTTGGAACGGTTTTATCAAATATGAAATGGTTGCAAAAATTTACATTCCTGCCTGGGGTATTACTCATTATTATTGGAATTTGGAAAATGTAAGTACGGGCGTGGAACATTAGTTTCGCGCCTTTTATTATGAGGAGGATTATATGATGACAGTAGTAATTGGATTAACGGGAGGTATTGCAAGCGGAAAAAGTACAGTATCTCAAATGTTTCGCGAGCTAAATATACCAGTTATTGATGCAGATATTATTGCGCGAGAAGTTGTAGAACGAGGAAAGCCAGCATATAACAAAATTGTAGAAGTGTTTGGAACAGAAGTATTACAAGAAGATGGAGAACTAGATCGTCCAAAACTAGGAAGTGTCGTTTTCTATAATGAAGAGAAACGATTGCAGTTAAACAAAATTGTTCATCCTGCAGTGCGTGAGGAAATGAATAGGCAAAAGGAAATGTACATAAAAGAAGGTATGCAAGCGGTTGTGTTAGATATTCCTCTCTTATTTGAAAGTAAATTAACAAGTCTCGTTGACCGCGTTTTAGTTGTAGCAGTTAAGCCACATACGCAATTAGAACGTTTAATGAAGCGAAATAATTTTTCAGAAGAAGAAGCGACAGCTCGTATTCAATCTCAAATGCCGTTAGAAGAAAAAGTGAAACATGCAGATGAAGTGATAAATAATGATGGCACAATTATGGGAACGAAAACACAATTACAGGGGATTTTAAAGAAATGGAACATTATTGACTAAAAAATTGTGAAATTAATGAAAATGCTTAGTGACATATCCCCTTTTTGTGTTATACTATTATTGGGATTGGAGATAAATAGTATAACGCATTCAAGGGGGATAACATATTATGACTCGTGTGGCAATTAATGGATTTGGACGTATTGGGAGAATGGTATTTCGTCAGGCAATAAAAGAAAGCGCATTCGAAATTGTAGCAATCAATGCAAGCTATCCATCTGAAACGTTAGCACATTTAATTAAATATGATACAGTTCACGGCAAGTTTGACGGAACAGTAGAAGCATTTGAAGATCACTTATTAGTTGATGGGAAAATGATTCGCCTTTTAAACAACCGCGATCCAAAGGAATTGCCTTGGACAGATTTAGGTGTTGAAGTTGTAATTGAAGCAACTGGTAAATTTAATTCAAAAGAAAAAGCAATTCTTCACGTTGAAGCTGGAGCGAAAAAAGTTATTTTAACAGCGCCTGGTAAAAATGAAGATGTAACAATTGTAGTAGGTGTGAACGAAGACCAATTAGATATTACAAAACATACTGTTATTTCAAATGCATCTTGTACAACAAACTGTTTAGCACCTGTTGTGAAGGTGTTAGATGAGCAGTTTGGAATTGAAAACGGTTTAATGACGACAGTTCACGCTTATACAAATGACCAAAAAAATATTGATAACCCACATAAAGATTTAAGAAGAGCACGTGCTTGCGGACAATCAATTATTCCGACAACGACAGGTGCTGCGAAAGCGCTAGCAAAAGTTCTTCCGCATTTAAATGGAAAACTTCACGGTATGGCACTTCGTGTACCAACACCAAACGTGTCTCTTGTTGACTTAGTAGTAGATGTAAAACGTGATGTGACAGTTGAAGCTATTAACGATGCATTCAAAACTGTTGCAAACGGTGCGTTAAAAGGCATTGTAGAATTCAGCGAAGAGCCTTTAGTATCTATTGACTTTAATACAAATACACACTCAGCTATCATTGATGGTTTATCTACAATGGTAATGGGTGATCGTAAAGTGAAAGTGCTGGCTTGGTATGATAACGAGTGGGGCTACTCTCGTCGTGTTGTAGATCTTGTAACGTTAGTTGTTGACGAATTAGCGAAGCAAGAAAATGTGCAACATATTTAAGTGAATAAGGGAGAGGGCAAGTGGAAGATTTGCCCTCTTTTTTTTATTTTTTTCTGAAAAGGAAAAAAATTATAGGAGTATATTTTTGAAAGTGGACATACCACGAAACGTTGGGGTTACTGTATTTGTGAATCATTTATTTTTTTTAGGGAAAAGTAAAGAGGAAAATATGACAGAAAATCGAAAAAACTGTTGTTGCAAAATGAAAATAAACAAAGTATACTAACACTCGTAAACTTAAGAGCTGAGGTACGTAGTCACTACTTAAAGGGTTAGGACCTCTCTGGACTAACTTTCCCCCGTGGTAGTGGAGCAAGCCAAATTGCAAATTAGTTTTCAATTCGAACAGTTAGAATAAATTTACAAGGGGGAACTGTAGAATGGATACTATGGATACGATGGGTCGTCACGTGATCGCTGAACTTTGGGATTGCGATTTCGACAAGCTTAATGACATGCCGTATATTGAACAATTATTTGTGGATGCAGCACTAAGAGCTGGTGCTGAAGTGCGTGAGGTTGCTTTCCATAAATTTGCACCACAAGGTGTAAGTGGAGTAGTAATTATCTCGGAATCACATTTAACAATTCATAGCTTTCCGGAGCACGGTTACGCAAGTATTGATGTTTATACTTGTGGGGATCGTATTGATCCAAATGTTGCTGCAGAATATATTGCAGAAGGTTTAAACGCGAAAACGCGTGAGAGCATCGAGCTTCCTCGAGGCACTGGTAGCTTCGAAATTAAGCAGAGAGAAACAAAAGCTCTTTAAAAAAGAACATAATTGATTTAAAATGTAAAGAGGTGTATAATGCACCTCTTTTTTAGTTTATAAAAAAGGGAAAATATAATGTACTCGTTAGTTGAATAAATGGAGCTCTTACGAATAAGTTAACAACGCATCTATCATCGTATTTTTTTAAACGAGATAATAATGCGCTTAAACTTAAAGTGGTAAGAGAGTTAAAATGAGTTATATAATAATGTATATATATTGTCAGATGAAGTAAGTAGAGAAAAAATAAAGAGTATAGTGTAAAGGAGTGAATATATTGCGTTGTCCATCCTGTTCTCATAATGGTACAAGAGTGTTAGATTCGCGTCCGGTAGACGAGGGGCGCTCTATTCGAAGAAGGAGAGAGTGTGAAAGCTGTTTAAGCCGCTTTACGACATTTGAAAGAGTGGAAGAGTCACCTCTTATCGTTGTAAAAAAAGAAGGAACACGAGAAGAGTTTAATAAAGAAAAGATTTTACGTGGCTTAATTAAAGCGTGTGAAAAAAGACCAGTATCTTTAAGACAATTAGAAGAAGTGACTCAAAGTGTGGAACGTGAACTTCGTAATTTAGGTATATCAGAAGTGAAAAGTGATATGATTGGTGAAATTGTTATGGAAGAACTACGTGATATCGATGATGTTGCTTACGTGCGTTTTGCTTCTGTATATCGCCAATTTAAAGATTTAAATGTATTTATTGAAGAATTAAAAGATATACTGCAAAAAGAAAGAGAGTAGAATCTGTATCGTATTCTCTTTACATACCGTAAGTAATGAGATAAGAGAGCTAGAAGCGAAAGCTAATAGCTCTTTTTCGCTAATAAATTATATAGTGAAGATTGGATGAGAGAAAGGAAAGCAAGAATGGAAAAACAGTCATGGATGGAGCTATTGCCGATTGATCGTTATAAAGTAAGTGCGAAAGGATTATTGCATAATTACGACCGAAAAGTGTTAACGATGTTATATCAGCCGTTAATAGGTAGTAGAGCTTTTAGCTTGTACATGACGCTATGGGGAGAGTTAGAACAAGATCGTGTATTTGGAAAAGAGAATACGCATCATTCCCTTATGGTGACCATGCAAATGCAACTTCCCGAAGTATATGAGGAACGAGTAAAGTTAGAGGCAATTGGACTTTTGAAAGTATATATTAAGAAAGAAAAAGATATTCGAATGTTTATATATGAGCTGCAACCACCTTTATCTCCGAAGCAGTTTTTTGATGATATTGTTTTATGTATCTTTTTATACAATCGATTGAGTCGGACAAAATATAATCAAGTAAAGCATTATTTCTTAGAAGAAGAATTTGATTTTGCATCTTATGAAAATGTTACGCGTTCTTTTAATGATGTGTTTGGTTCGTTTAATCCAGGGCAGCTTGAGCATGCGCAAGAAGACCTTCGTATTCCAAAAACGACAGCTATGCCAAGTAATGAAAAGGGAGACGCTCCAAAAGTTTGGAATGATTTCTTTGATTTCTCCTTATTTGTAGATGGCTTGTCCGCTCTTGTTCCTAAAAAGGCGATTACAGATCAAGTGCGAGAATGTGTCATTACACTTGCTTACGTGTATGATGTAGATGTGTTATCGATGCAAAATATCGTTCTTGGTGCGGTGACAGAGCTGCAGACAATTGATATCGAAAGGCTTAGAAAAGGAGCGCGTGATTGGTATCAGTTCGAAAACGGACAAGCGTTACCTGTATTAAGTGAAAGAGTACAGCCTCACGCTGCACGTATGATGAAAGAAAAAGAGCCTTCTACGCAAGAAGAGATGTTAATCAAACAGTTAGAGGAAATCTCACCAAAACAACTATTGAAAGAAATCTCTGGCGGTGCAGAGGCAACGAAGGCTGACTTGCAAATCGTTGAAGATGTAATGATCAATCAAAAATTAACGCCAGGTGTTGTGAATGTACTTATTTATTACGTTATGCTACGCTCAGATATGAAACTTGCGAAAACGTATGTGGAGAAGATTGCTGGACATTGGGCACGTAAAAAGGTCGGCACAGTAGCTGAAGCAATGGCGTTAGCGAAAGAAGAAAACCGTCAATATCAAGAATGGGCTGAGACGAAGAAGAAAGGCCGTACGTCGAAGAAAACGGTACGAAAAGAAATGGTACCAGATTGGCTGAAAGAAGAGCCGAAAGAACAAGAGAAAGAAACTGTGAAAAAAGATGTAAGTGCTGAAAAAGGTGCAAGTACGTTAGAGGACGAACGAAAACGATTAGAAGAAGTGTTAAAAAAATATAAGCGTGATTAATAGAAGAGAATGAACGCTCTTTGAGGTGAAAAAATGGAGCATATTCAAAATTCATTTGCAAAGTTAATGGAAAATGAAAATTTTAAAAATAGATATGAAGTATTAAAGGCGGAAGTAATGGCACATCCGCGTGTGAAAGAATTTATAGACGAACATAAAGGGGAAGTAACAACGTCTATGATTGAACGCAGTCTTGTGAAATTATACGAATATATTGGACAAAGTGTAGGTTGCGCGGATTGTCCGGATCTAGGTTCGTGTAAAAACATGCTGCAAGGATATGAGCCAAAACTCGTTATCCAAGGGAAGATGATTGATATTCAATATGATCGTTGCGTTAGAAAAGTAGCATATGACGAGAGGAAGAAATATGAAAAGCTCGTTCAAAGTGTATATATGCCAACTGATATTTTACAAGCAACGATGGAAAACTTAGACCCTTCAGATTTAGATGCGCGTATTGATGCAATTGGTGCAGCTAATGAATTTTTAAGTACATATGAACCTGGTAAAAAAGTACAAGGTTTATATTTGTACGGTAAATTTGGTGTAGGGAAAACGTATTTATTAGGAGCAATTGCGAATGAGCTTGCTCGAAAGAAAATAAGTTCAATGCTCGTATATTTCCCTGAATTTTTACGTGAAATTAAAAGTTCAATTCAAGATAATTCGATTGGGGAAAAGATTGATGCGGTGAAACGCGTACAAGTTTTAATGTTAGATGATATTGGAGCAGAAGCGATGTCAAGCTTTGTGCGTGATGATGTACTCGGTGCAATTTTGCAATTCCGTATGTTAGAAAACTTACCGACGTTCTTTACGTCTAACTTTGATTTTAAACAACTAGAACATCATTTAACATATACGCAGCGCGGTGAAGCGGAAGAAATGAAAGCAGCTCGTATTATGGAGCGAATTAAATATTTGGCGAAACCAATACCGATTGGCGGGAAAAACCGTCGTCATAAGTAAAGAGCAAGCTGAGAAGCTTGCTCTTCTTTTGTAGTTAAACGCTTTTTAAAGTAGCCGAATGATAAAATGAAAAGTTCTTATTGAAAATTCCTAGTAGCTTGTATCATTTTTTTCTCCCTCCCTTAATATATATAAAATTAGCAAGCCATATCGAGTGGATTTTCTAACGATAAGAAATGTAATTCTACTAAGAGTGAACTTTCACGCGGGACGGACTCTTATAGGATTTGTAACGTATAGATACAGTCCTTTAGAGCAGGGATAAAAGGGGGGACAAAAGTGATTGAAATTTGCTTCGAAGAAAAAAATGATGCTATGCACGTATATAGACAACTATTGAAAAGAGCGGAACTGTTATATAAGGAAACGAGTGTGTATTTACAGGAACAAAAAGTGGTGATTCACATACCAGTATGTGAATCAAATTATATTGAAAAGATTTTATTGCCAGTAATGGTATATTTCATTGTGAATGTGAAACAAAATGAGTGGATATATACAATCTTAAAAGAGAAGTTTTTTTATGAAGAAGAGGAAGAATGCCATCAAATATTGCATATGGCACAAGAGATTTTAAAAGGAAGAAGAAAAGGAATTGCTCGTGAATTAACACGTCACACATTTGAATCATATATTAAATCCTCTTTAAATAACTGGCTTTGTGATCCGCTTTCATTCTCGTTTTCATCATATGTTCGTTTTCGTCTTCGTACATATAGGGAAATGGTAGCTAAGCTTGCTGAAGTGGCAATTGATGAGTATAAGTTAGAACAAGAATATCAAATGTTTATTGAGACGCTCCGGCAACAAGTCCGTAGCCGGAAATCACGTTTGTCATGTGTACATCTTATTTTTGATGAAAGTTTTATTTTCTATGATGATAAAGGTAGACGTTTAAAACAAGAGAAATTGGTTCAATATATAGATGAAGACTTATTAAAACAAAAGGATGTATATATTGATACGAAAGTAATTGCACCACTTCTTTCTATTTCGCCGAAAAAAATTTATTTGTATACGAAAGAACAAGACCATAATATGATTATTACTTTGCGAAATGTATTTCAAGAACGGGTACAATTACATGGATTACATGAGTTTGAGCGCAATGTGAAAAATTTAAAAAATAAAGGTAACGCCCTTGATTTTCTAAGTTTTTGAGCATATAATTACCTACATAAATGAAATATATTGAAATGTCATGATGAGGACATGAGTAGTTTTCTACGATTTTCAGAGAGGGAAGCCTTAGGGTGTGAGCTTCCTAGTACGGGATTATTACTTACCACCTCTAAACTTTAGCAGTGAACGGTTTTTCTAGTAATTGCTAACGGACAACACCGTTATGTTGAACTTGAGCAATTAACAATTATGTTAATTGGAACAAGGGTGGAACCACGAATTCAACACTCGTCCCTTTTTACGGGATGAGTGTTTTTTATTTTGAGAAAAAGAGGAGTGACCAGTGATGGCAGATGTAGTTAAAATTACTTTCCCTGATGGAGCTGTGAAGGAGTTTCCAAAAGGCGTAACAACTGAAGAAATCGCAGCTTCTATTAGCCCAGGCTTAAAGAAAAAAGCTGTGGCTGGAAAATTAAATGATGAGATGATTGATCTTGTTACACCAATCGAAGAAGATGGTGCAGTTTCTATCATTACATTAGATTCTGAAGATGGCTTATATATTTTACGCCACTCAACAGCTCACCTTTTAGCGCAAGCGTTAAAACGTTTATATAAAGATGTTAAGGTTGAGCTTGGCATTGGTCCAGTAATTGAAAATGGCTTCTACTACGATATTGATATGGAAGAAGCAATTACAGTTGAAGACTTCAAGAAAATCGAAAAAGAAATGCAAAAAATTGTGAACGAGAACTTAGAAATCGTTCGTCATGAAGTACCACGTGCAGAAGCAATTCGTCGTTTTGAAGAAATCGGCGATGAGTTAAAATTAGATTTAATTAACGATCTTCCAGAAGATGCAGTTATTTCAATCTATGAGCAAGGCGAATTCTTCGACCTTTGCCGTGGTGTCCACCTTCCATCTACAGGGAAAATTAAAGTATTTAAATTATTAAGCGTTGCGGGTGCTTACTGGCGCGGCGATAGCAATAATAAAATGTTACAACGTATTTACGGTACTGCATTCGTTAAGAAAGCAGAATTAGATGAGCATTTACGTATGCTTGAAGAAGCGAAAGAGCGCGATCACCGTAAATTAGGTAAAGAATTAAAACTATTTACTAATAGCCAAAAAGTAGGACAAGGTTTACCACTTTGGTTACCAAAGGGTGCAACAATCCGCCGCATTATCGAGCGTTACATCGTTGATAAAGAAGCAAGCTTAGGCTATGATCACGTATACACTCCAGTACTAGGAAGCAGAGAGCTTTATGAAACTTCTGGTCACTGGAACCACTACCGTGATGGTATGTTCCCATCAATGGAAATGGATAATGAAGAGTTAGTTCTTCGTCCGATGAACTGCCCTCACCACATGATGGTTTATAAAAACGATATTCACAGCTACCGTGAATTACCAATCCGTATTGCGGAACTTGGAACAATGCACCGCTACGAAATGTCAGGTGCGTTATCTGGATTACAACGTGTACGCGGAATGACTTTAAACGATGCGCACATTTTCGTACGCCCAGATCAAATTAAAGAAGAATTAAAACGTGTTGTAAACTTAACTCTAGAAGTGTACAAAGATTTCGGTTTAGAGAACTACTCATTCCGTCTATCTTATCGCGACCCAGCAGATACTAAAAAGTACTATGCTGATGATGAGATGTGGGAAAAAGCACAGGGTATGTTAAAAGAAGCTATGGATGAAATGGGTCTTGATTACTATGAAGCTGAAGGTGAAGCGGCATTCTACGGTCCAAAACTTGACGTTCAAGTTCGTACTGCTCTTGGAAAAGACGAAACACTTTCAACTGTACAATTAGACTTCTTACTTCCAGAACGCTTTGAACTATCTTACGTTGGTGAAGACGGTAAACAACACCGTCCAGTTGTAATTCACCGTGGTGTTGTATCTACTATGGAACGTTTCGTAGCCTTCTTAATTGAAGAATACAAAGGTGCATTCCCAACTTGGTTAGCTCCAGTTCAAGTACAAGTAATTCCAGTTTCTCCGCAAGTACATTTAGACTATGCGAAGAAAGTACAAGACGAATTACGCCGTGCTGGTATCCGTGTTGAATTAGATACTCGTGAAGAGAAAATTGGTTACAAAATCCGTGAAGCACAAATGCAAAAAATTCCGTACATGCTTGTAGTAGGTGACAATGAAGTAACTGAAAACGGCGTAAACGTACGTAAATACGGTGAACAAAAATCAGAAACAATCTCATTAGATGCTTTTGTTGATATGATTAAAGTAGAAGGAAAACGATAAGAAAAAGCCGCGGTATACCGCGGCTTTTCTATGTAATATGAGTAAGGGAAATTAGAAAAAAAAACCATGTAACACTTATCGTAAAAAAGTATTGCAAGTATGTTAGTTGTTTGTTACAATATTTCTTGTTGTTAGTAAAACACATCGCGTCTTCTTGACAGACGTCATGTCCTATGATAAACTCATCAAGGATAATAGAATATTGTTTTGTGGAACAAGTAGAAGCACCCGCTTCTCACCTGATGGACGCATTCGCAGTTTACAGGTAAATGTATTTCTTACTTAAGATTTTACAAGTGTGGGTGTCGTATGCCCGCACTTTTTTTGTCGGGTTCTATGACTACAAACTATGTTCTGAGAAAACCTTGGAGGTGGCTTACTATTAGCAAGGATATGATGATTAACGAGCAAATTCGTGCACGTGAAGTACGTTTAGTTGGTGCAAATGGCGATCAACTTGGAATCAAGTCTCGTAATGACGCTTTAGACTTAGCTGCAAATCTTAATCTTGATTTAGTATTAGTTGCTCCAAATGCGAAACCGCCAGTATGCCGCATTATGGACTACGGTAAATTCCGCTTTGAGCAACAGAAGAAAGAAAAAGAACAGCGCAAAAATCAAAAAGTAATTAGCATGAAAGAAGTTCGTTTAAGTCCAACAATTGATGAACACGACTTTAACACAAAACTTCGTAATGCTATCAAGTTTTTAGAGAAAGGTGACAAGGTTAAAGCGTCAATTCGCTTTAAAGGACGTGCCATTACTCATAAAGAAATCGGTCAACGTGTTTTAGATCGCTTCTCAGAAGCTTGTGCTGAAGTTAGTACAATCGAATCTAAGCCTAAAATGGAAGGACGCAGTATGTTCTTAGTTTTAGCACCGAAAAACGATAAGTAATAGATAGAGGAGGAAATACCTATGCCTAAACAAAAAACTCATCGCGGCGCTGCAAAGCGTTTCAAAAAGACTGGATCAGGTAAACTGAAACGTTCTCACGCTTACACAAGCCATTTATTCGCTAACAAATCTACAAAAGCTAAACGTAAACTACGTAAAGCTGGTGTAGTAAGCGCTGGTGACTTCAAACGCATTCGTCAAATGCTTGACAACTTAAAATAAGTTCGGCTGATATATAGAACAATTAGGAGGTAATATTATGCCAAGAGTAAAAGGTGGTACAGTTACTCGTCAACGTCGTAAAAAAGTAATTAAATTAGCAAAAGGTTACTACGGTTCAAAAAATACATTATTCAAGGTTGCTAACCAACAGGTTATGAAATCTCTAATGTATGCATTCCGTGACCGCCGTCAAAAGAAACGTGACTTCCGTAAATTATGGATTACACGTATCAACGCAGCAGCTCGTATGAATGGTCTTTCTTACAGCCGCTTAATGCACGGTCTTAAAAATGCTGGCATCGAAGTTAACCGCAAGATGCTTGCTGACTTAGCTGTTCATGACGAAAAAGCTTTCGCTGAATTAGCAACAGTTGCAAAAAACAACATTAACTAATTAATTAGTTGAAACCTTAGAAGATTTTTCTTCTAAGGTTTTTTTATTTGTATGCAAAGAGAAGTGTGTCGTTATCGATATGACAAAATCAATATAAAAGTTATAGCAATATAGAAGAATATGCATATGAAGTCAGGAGAATCCTTCTGGCTTTTTTTTATTATACCGCTTTGGAAAGAAGAGTATCTTTCCTAGGTGAAACGACACTGCTATAATGGAAAGATGATATGGAACTTTCATCAGATAAAATAACATTTTTATTAGTGGACAATACACGGATAATGATTATCTATCACCAATCGGAGTGAACAATCTAATCGTGATGATTGAAACGTATTTGTAAATTAAGGACAAGCTATTTTGTAAAGAGGTAAATGGCTGACTTATTAATAAGAAACGAAAAATAATAATGAACTTTGAGATGAAACAACATTGTTGCGTAAAATGCGATGTTGGAGGAGGACAATAGAGTGGACTTACTACAACTATTTAAATTACAAAAAGAATTAGATGACCGTATTGCGAAAGAACATGACTTACAACCGAAAAAATTGTTAAAAGAAAAAATGTTAGCTCTTCTTGTAGAAATTGGAGAACTTGCAAATGAAACACGTTGTTTTAAATATTGGAGCAACAAACCAGCATCAGAACGTGAAGTCATACTAGAAGAATACGTAGATGGCTTACATTTTATTTTATCAATCGGAATTGATTTAGGTATTGATAAAAACTTCTTATTCTATAAGTGTGCACAGACGAATAAAACACAAGTAGAAATTTTCTTAGACACGTATGCGAAGGTGATTCGTTTTACAGATCAACCATCTATTACGAACTATATTGAATTATTTACAAGCTACCTTCGACTTGGACAAGCACTTGAGTTTGAACAAGAAGAGATTGAAAAGGCATATTTAGATAAAAACGAAGTAAATCATCAGCGTCAAACACAAGGATACTAAGTTAATTTTTGAATATTTCAATTTCCTTTTGTATAATGAAGTGACTGAAGAAAAAGGAGGGTGTTGGCAATGACAAAATTAGACGAGACATTGACAATGCTAAAAGAATTAACAGATGCACGTGGTATTGCGGGTAACGAGCGTGAACCACGCGAAGTAATGAAGAAATATATTGAGCCGTTTGCGGACGAACTTTCTACTGATAATTTAGGAAGTTTAGTTGCGAAAAAAGTAGGGGAAGAAAACGGCCCGAAAATTATGGTTGCAGGTCATTTAGATGAAGTTGGCTTTATGATTACGCAAATTGATGACAAAGGTTTCCTTCGTTTCCAAACAGTTGGTGGCTGGTGGTCACAAGTTATGCTTGCACAGCGCGTAACAATTGTAACGCGTAAAGGAGATGTAACAGGTGTTATCGGTTCAAAACCACCGCATATCTTACCTCCAGAAGCGCGTAAAAAGCCAGTTGAAATTAAAGACATGTTCATCGATATTGGTGCTTCTAGCCAAGAAGAAGCAATGGAGTGGGGCGTACGACCAGGAGATCAAGTTGTACCTTACTTTGAATTCCAAGTAATGAAGAACGAAAAAATGTTACTTGCAAAAGCATGGGATAACCGAATTGGTTGTGCAATTGCAATTGACGTATTAAAACAATTAAAAGATGAAAAGCATCCAAACGTTGTATATGGCGTAGGGACTGTACAAGAAGAAGTTGGTCTTCGTGGTGCAAAAACATCTGCAAATTATATTAAACCAGATATCGCGTTTGCAGTAGATGTTGGTATTGCTGGTGACACACCGGGTGTAACGTCAAAAGAAGCGCAAAGTAAAATGGGTGATGGACCACAGATCATTTTATATGATGCTTCTGTTATTGGTCATACAGGTTTACGTGACTTTGTAGTTGATGTTGCTGATGAATTACAAATTCCATACCAATATGATTCAGTAGCGGGCGGTGGAACGGATGCAGGCGCAATTCATATTGCTGTAAATGGTATTCCGTCTATGGCAATTACGATTGCAACCCGTTACATTCATTCTCATGCGGCAATGTTACACCGTGATGATTATGAAAATGCAGTGAAGTTAATTGTAGAAGTTATTAAACGTCTTGATAAAGAGGCTGTACATAACATTACATTTAATTAATAGAAAAAGCGAAGGAGCCTCTCCTTCGCTTTTTTGTGTTTTAAAAAGGTCGTTCTAATCCTGCGGCAGTATGAGCCCCTAAAATGATTAAACGAGTTAATTGCATGGCCATAAAATGCGGGGTATATATCATCCCTTTTTTTAGCCATGACATAATCATGCCGAGATGGGCACCAGTAACATAACTAAGGAGAATGTCACGTGGAACCATTAGTTTTTCATCGTTAGGCTGTGCAATAGAGAGGCTTAATGTTAAATGTGTTTGAATGGCTTTCATCATTTTATACGTAAAGTTTCCGGCAGCTTTATCACCAAGCATGACGTTATAGAAGTTCGCATTTTCTGCGATATGTTCAAATAAAGACAAGAAATTTGGATGTGGTGAATCAAATGTAAGTTGAAAATCTTCTTTATTTCTATTTTTCGGTTTAATAACTTCTGTTAGCTTCTCTAACATTTCTTCAATGCTTTTGTCTAGTAAGTCATATTTATCGTGGTAATGGCTATAAAACGTAGCGCGATTTACAGGAGCACGTTCTGCAATATGTTGAACAGTTACATTTTCAAACCCTTTTTCGCCTACTAAAGCGACAAAAGCATCCTGTATGAGTTGTCTCGTCCGTTTTACACGTGGATCATTTGTATTTTTAATAGACATTTTTATTTCCCCTCGTTTAATTTTCTGTATTTAAACAACATATTGGTATTATATTGTTGTTTAAGCGACATTTCATACGTAAATTGTCGGTTGTAGATTTGAAATAATTATTTATAATTATAAACGATAGTCCTTCAGAAATCAGCACCGCTTGCAGGTAGATAAATTTCGATTTACACCGCAGATGGTGTGATTTTTTTGTTTAAAAGTTAATATAATTAACAATTAGACAATCTAAACAATAAGGACGTAAATAGTCTAGAAAAAAATTATATGCGATATAAGGAGAGGAATGCAATGAATCAGTTTCGAAGAATGGTGATTATCAACATTATCACATTAATTGTACTAGTTGGTGGCGGTATTGGCGGTTATTACTATTACAATCAAGCGGAAAATTACTTAAAAACAGACAATGCAAAAATTGATGGAAAGGTAATTCCGATTGCATCACCAGTAGCAGGGAAATTAACTGACTGGAAAGCTGAAGTAGGTAAGAACTACAACGAGAATGATAAATTAGGTGCTGTCACTGTAGCGGCAGCGAATGGAGAACAAACAGTAGATGTAACAATTCCACAAAATGCAACAGTTGTACAATCAAACGCAACAACAAATGCTTTCGTTGGAGCAGGTAGCCCAATCGCTTATGCATTTGATATGAACAATTTATGGGTAACAGCAAATATTGAAGAAACAGATGTTGATGATGTTCAAAAAGGTCAAGATGTAGATGTGTATGTAGATGCATACCCAGATACAACGTTAACAGGAAAAGTAGAACAAGTTGGCTTAACAACAGCGAACACATTCTCTATGTTACCATCAAGCAACGCAACAGCGAACTATACGAAAGTAACACAAGTAGTACCAGTTAAAATTTCTTTAGATCATAGCAAATCAGTAAATATTGTTCCTGGCATGAATGTGACAGTTCGTATTCATAAGTAAGGGGGAGATGAGATGTCCTCAATTGTAATTGCAGGATATGCACTATTTTGTATAATCGTCTTCTTCCTTGTAAATCGTCTTTTACGAAAGAAAAAAACGAAAATGGGAGAAGAACAAGTCCCAGCCGTAAGTAAAATAGAAGTAAGTAAAGTTGAAACAGAAGAGAAAGACATTGAACGAAAGCAAGAACCGGAAATTTCTAATGTAGTTGAGTTGGAAACAGGAAAGCAAGAAGAAGTAAAACAAGAAAAAGAAGTGCCGAAAAAACAAATGTCTATGCCTGTAGAGAATGTGAACGTAAAAGCAGTGGTAGCTGTATTAATTCTCGGCATGTTCGTTTCTATTTTAAACCAAACAATCATTAACGTTGCATTGCCTCCGTTAATGAATGAATTTAACGTATCAACTTCAACAGCACAATGGTTAATTACAGGCTTCATGCTTGTAAATGGTATTTTAGTACCGATTAGTGCCTTTTTAGTTTCACGATTTACGTATCGTAAATTATTCGTAGCAGCAATGTTATTCTTTACGGTAGGATCTATCATTTGTGCTACTTCAGGAAACTTTACAATGATGATGACGGGCCGCGTTATTCAAGCGGTTGGTGCGGGTATTTTAATGCCGGTTGGTATGAATATCTTCATGACATTATTCCCGCCTCATAAGCGCGGAGCTGCAATGGGATTACTAGGTGTAGCAATGATTTTAGCACCAGCTATCGGACCAACTGTAACAGGTTGGGTAATTGAAAATTACAGCTGGAACTTAATGTTCTATGCGATGTTTATTATCGGTTTAATTATTACGTTCCTATCTTTAAAATTCTTTACACTAGCTCAGCCAGTGTCTAAAACAAAATTAGATATATTCGGTGTTGTTAGTTCAAGTATTGGACTAGGAAGCTTATTGTACGGATTTAGTGAAGCTGGAAATAATAGTTGGACTAGTGCAGAAGTTGTTATTTCACTTATTATCGGTGTAATTGGTTTAGCGTTATTTATTTGGAGAGAGTTAACAACGGACAATAAAATGCTTGATTTACAAGTATTTAAATATCCAGTATTTACTTTCACTTTAGTAATTAACGCAATCGTTACGATGGCATTATTCGGAGGTATGTTATTACTTCCTGTATATCTGCAAAACATTCGTGGCTTTACGCCAATTGAATCTGGTTTACTACTTCTTCCAGGATCATTAATTATGGGGATCATGGGACCAGTAGCGGGTAAATTATTCGATAAATATGGCATTCGTCCATTAGCGATAATTGGATTGGCAATTACGACGTATGCGACATATGAATTTACAAAATTATCGATGGATACACCGTATAGCGTTATTATGACGGATTATATTATACGTTCGATTGGTATGTCATTCATTATGATGCCGATTATGACAGCTGGTATGAATGCACTGCCGATGAAATTAATTTCTCACGGTACGGCAACGCAAAATACGTCAAGACAAGTAGCGGGTTCAATCGGAACAGCGATTTTAATTACACTTATGACGCAACAAACAACTGCCCACGTAGCAGATTATGGAAATATGTTAACAACGTCAAACCCAATTTTAGTTGATAAAGTACACGGCATGGGGCAAAGCTTAGCAGCGATTGCTGGATCAGCACAAGCAGGAGATGCGATGAGCACGCAACTATTATTCGGACAAATTTCAAAGTTATCTGCAATTAACGGTATTAACGATGCCTTCTTAATTGCAACGATACTCGCAGGGATTGCTTGGGTGTTATCGTTCTTCTTACCATCAGGCAATAAACCAAATAGAAAAGCAGGGAATTAATTTCCCTGCTTTTTTGTGCTTTTTATGCAGTTACATATAAAAGATGATAACCAGTTACGGAGCAAAGCCCTGCTATAAACAAAATCGTCCCCATAGAACGAATACTCGATATTTGTCTTCCGCTTATAATAGCTAATAGTCCAGCTAAAGAGAAGAAGCACCAATATAAAGTTCCCGAAATTGGAACCATCCCCTCTAAATCTATTCCAGAACCTATACAAATGATAGGAACAACGATAAGGAATATGCTAATGAAACCAGCTATAGTGGTAAGTGATTTCCGATGTTTCATGCCACCAATAATTAAAAAAATACCGACGATGAATTGGCATAACATCAAAGTAAGAGCTAAAATCATCCAAGTTAATATTCCGAACACTTCTGTACTACCTCCGATTTGTGAGTTTCAAAAAATATTATATATAGTATGAATCACCCACAGTCATGAGTAACCAGAAGATAACCCCTAATATACCAGCGATAAAAATAATGAATCCCATATTACGGATACTTTTAATTTTTGCTTGTAATCCACTTACTCCAGCTAATAATCCAGTTAAAGAAAACAGTATCCAATATAAAGTAGTTGAAATAGGAAGGATTGTATTGCCCTCCATTCCCATGCCCCAAAAAACAAAAGGTAGTGTGACAAAGGAAAAGCTAAGTAGCCCCATTAAACCGACAAATAATTTACGGTGTTTCACGCTAGTAACAATTAAAAAAATACCACCAAAAAATCCGCATAAAACAAGAAGTGGCATATAAATAACCCAAAGTAAGCTCAACATATGTAATCTCCTTCTGTGTAATCAGTTATATTTTACTACATGAGGTTTATTTTGGATATTATTAATAAATATGTATAATTTGATAGAAATGAGTAGTGGTCATACGAATTAATAAAAGAGGTATCGCGATGATACCTCTTTTTAACTCAAGAACGCCAACATATTATTCATAATATGAAATAACATAGCTGGAATAATGGATTTTGTTTTTTTACATAAAATAGCCATTAATAATCCCATGAAGAAAGTAATTACCATAACCCCAAGTGAGTATGTATGAGCGATACCGAAGAAGAAACTTGTTACGATGGCTGCGATCCAAAATGGAAAGCGTTCTGAGAAGAAGCGAAGTATAAAACCACGGAAAATAAGTTCTTCAAAAATGGGTGTGAGTATGGCGAAGCTGAGAAGCAATAATATTTGATATTGCTTAAAGACGTCTAAGCTTAGTGCGGAAGATTGCTGCTTCGTTGCATTTTGGAACACATAATTTAACAGTATGTAATTGAGTACGATGTTTATAACGAAGAAAAGAAGTAAATATACGTATGTGCGCCATTCTTTCAGTGCTTTAAAGTTAAAAGATTTTAGTAGTAATTTTTTTGCGGGTTCGAATTTAAAAATGAAGAATAACAGTACGGCTAGTTGTAATACGGTACTTGCGGTATTGGCAATAGATTCGTACAGTGCAATTTGTTTTTTATTTGTGAGACCAGCTGTATAAATTGTTAATGGCATTGCGAGGAACACAGTAATAAGTCCGGTTCCGAAAAAAGCGAATAAAACGGAGCTAATAAATTGTAACCATGACATAGAGTATTTCTGTTCATTAGAAAGTTGTGTAGCGGGTTGCATTTGTAAAATCACCTCTTTATATTTGTATATTTAATTATAAAGTATTTGTTTTTTGAATGTAACATTTAAATATTACATATAAAGGTGTATTTTCCATAAAATAATAAAAGAGGTATCACCCTATAGTGATGCCTCTTTCTTATTGGTAACTATGTTCTGCTTTGTTGTTGGATTTTGATTGCTCTATTTGTAATTCACGTTCTACCAATCGGTCTAACTGTTGAATTGCTTTTAGTGCTTTTTCATAAGAAATTGTTCGATAATGATGCGCCCCGCCCGGTTCTTCATCTGCTTCGTCTGCCCATTTAATAATGTTTTGCAGAGATGATCTTTCGATTTCTTGCTGTACTAAGAAAGAATCTGTATGAAGAAGAATGGCGATAGAAATTTCTTTTGCTAGTTTAGGATGCTCTCCTAATCTAATAAGCAATTTATGAGCTCTTTCTGCTCCTTTAATTGCGTGTATATCATTCTTTTTATATAAATCATAGTCCCATTCGCCGCCTGTGTACCACGTATGATGTCCGATATCATGAAGGAAACCAGCTTTTGTCGCAGCATCGACTGAGGCGTGATGCTTTTTAGCTAAGTGAAACGCATGGTAAGCGACAGCGATCGCGTGGACCATCCCAGAACGATTTACGTATTTTTGTGTAATGTGGTGTTTAAAAATTTGTTCAAGCGTAATACGGTTCATAAAACATTCACTCCTTTTATCCCGCTTTAACGGGCAGTAAGATTCCTACTTCAAAATTCGGCGAATACGAGGAAGTTAGGTGGGGAATCAACTGCCCGTAAAAGCCCGATTGGTTCAACTAATAATTAGTGGGGATGAACACCGCTCCCCACTAATTAAAGTTTCACTTTATCTAATGGTGTCTATAAAGAAAATCGATCGGTTTAAATGTATTTTGAACATTGTACTCCATCATAGTTCGTTAGTAAAGTAGAAATGTTTAGGAGAAGAAAAAATTTTCCCACAAAAAATCACCTTAGCTTATGCAAAGGTGATTTTTAAATTGCTTATTTTTTTAATCCTTGCTCTAGTGTTTCTAACATTTCATGCTTTTCATTTTCATCAGCGTTTTTCCAAATGACTTCAAATAAGACACCAAGACCTGGAAGCATTTTCTCTTCACCGCTTTGAATTGCATCGACAATTGTTTCTTGTAATTGATCTTGTGTATTACCAGATACATTTGCTAATACAGCACCGCGTAAATTAAAACTCATTGTTTTCACCTCTTCTTCAGAATTGAAACTGACGTTAGTTTTTGTTCTTTTTTATGTAAATATGTATGAAAAATAGGCTATAATGATAAGACAAGAAGAGAGGGAAATACATATTATGAAAAACATTGATTCAGTACAAAATCCGCGTGTGAAGCAGTGGAAAAAGCTGCAAACGAAGAAAGAGCGCGATAAAAAAGGTTTATTTTTTGTAGAAGGATTCCATTTAGTGGAGGAAGCTTTAAAAGCAGGAGTTGTAACAGAACTTATCGTTTCAGATCAGACAGACCTTCCGAAAGATTGGACAGTTAATGATGTAGAAATGTATATCGTACCGGAAGCAATCGTAAAAGTACTTCGTGAAACAGAAACGACGCAAGGTGTATTTGCTGTTTGTGAAAAGCATGAGAAGGAAGTAGCTCTTGCTGATGGGAAGTTTCTTTTATTAGATGGCCTGCAAGACCCAGGTAACTTAGGGACAATTATTCGTACAGCTGATGCAGCTGGTATTCATGCCGTTGTGCTTGGAGAAGGTTGTGTTGATGTTTATAATAGTAAAGTACTCCGTTCTACACAAGGTTCTATTTTTCACTTACCAATTGTAAAAGGGAACTTAGAAGAATGGGTAGACAAGCTAAAAGAAAATAACGTTCCTGTATATGGAACAGCTCTTGAAAATGGAGTTCCGTACGGGGAAGTAACACCAGCTGGTAGCTTTGCATTAATTGTAGGAAATGAAGGAAACGGCGTACGCCAAGAAATTCTTGCAAAAACGGATCGAAACTTGTATATTCCGATTTACGGCGGGGCAGAATCATTAAATGTTGCAGTTGCAGCAGGGATTTTAACGTATTATTTGCAAAGCCCGGTTGCGAACAAATAAAAAACTTCTTATAATAAGTTGAAGTACATTATATTAAAAGTTAAATAACGAAAAACGTTGATAGAGAAGAGTAGCTTACAAAATCGCCATATAGGGAGAGAATGCCGTAGACTGAAAGCATTCTTATGGTAGACGGAAGTGAATTCACCTCTGGAGTTGACGCCAGGACCATGTATATGTAAAGGCGTTCCGGTCAGAATTGATCGTTATAACTAATGAGTGGGCAGACATGTTCTGTCAATTTAGGGTGGTACCGCGAATTTACCTCGTCCCTTTTTGGGAGCGAGGTTTTTTTATTTTTAAAATTAGGAGGGTTCCAAATGGAAGCACGTTTAAAAGAGCTAAAGCAAAAAGCGTTAGAGCTTATTGAAGAAGCGAAAGAGCTAAAAGGCTTAAACGACGTACGCGTAGCGTATTTAGGAAAAAAAGGTCCAATTACAGAAGTATTACGCGGCATGGGAAAATTATCAGCAGAAGAGCGTCCACGTATGGGAGCATTAGTAAATGAAGTACGTGAAGCGATTCAAACGCGTCTAGACGACAAAATCAGCAACTTAGAAAAAGCAGTAATTGAAGCGAAATTAGCAACTGAAACAATTGATGTTACATTGCCAGGTCGTCCTGTTGAAACAGGTTGTCACCATCCGTTAACAGCTGTTGTTGAACAAATTGAAGATGTATTCATCGGTATGGGTTATGAAGTAGCGGAAGGAACAGAAGTAGAAAAAGACTACTACAACTTCGAAGCATTAAACTTACCGAAAGATCACCCAGCGCGTGATATGCAAGATACATTCTACATTACAGAAGAAACGTTACTACGTACACATACATCTTCTGTGCAAGCACGTACGATGGAAAATAATAAAGAAAAAGGCCCAATTAAAATTATTTGTCCTGGTAAAGTGTATCGCCGTGATGACGATGATGCGACGCATTCACACCAGTTCATGCAAATTGAAGGTCTTGTAATTGATAAAAATATTCGTATGAGTGACTTAAAAGGTACACTGCAAGTATTCGTGAAAAAGATGTTCGGTGAAGATCGTGAAATCCGTCTTCGTCCAAGTTTCTTCCCATTCACAGAGCCATCTGTAGAGATGGATATTTCTTGTATGATGTGTCATGGCAAAGGTTGCGGCACTTGTAAAGGAACTGGTTGGATTGAAATTTTAGGTGCAGGTATGGTTCACCCGAATGTACTTGAAATGGCTGGTTATGATTCAAAAGAATATCAAGGTTTCGCATTCGGTATGGGCGCAGAGCGTATCGCAATGTTGAAATACGGCGTAGATGACATTCGTCATTTCTATACAAATGATGTACGTTTCTTACAACAATTCAAACGAGCGTAAGGGAAGGAGAGGATAAGTATGTTCGTATCATATCGTTGGTTACAAGAGTATGTAGATATTAAAGATGTAACAGCACAAGAACTAGCAGACAAAATCACGAAAAGTGGTATTGAAGTAGAAGGCGTTGAAGTATTAAATAAAGGTGTAAAAGGTGTTGTAGTTGGTCACGTATTAGAATGTGAAAAACACCCAGAAGCTGATAAGTTAAGCAAATGTTTAATCGATATCGGTGAAGAAGAACCAGTTCAAATTATTTGTGGTGCTGCTAACATTGCAAAAGGTTTAAAAGTACCAGTTGCAAAAGTTGGCGCTGTACTTCCTGGTAATTTCAAAATCAAAAAAGCAAAACTACGTGGTGAAGCTTCTCACGGTATGGTTTGTGCTCTTCAAGAGCTTGGCATTGATGGAAAGTTAGTTTCAAAAGAATATGCAGATGGTATCTTCATCTTCCCAAGTGACGCTGAAGTTGGTGCAGATGCACTTGAAATTTTAAACTTACATGATGAAGTACTTGAGCTTGGTTTAACACCGAACCGTGCAGATTGCTTAAACATGTTAGGTGTTGCATATGAAGTAGCTGCTATTTACGGCCGTGAAGTAAAACTTCCAGCTATCGACTTACAAGAAACAGCAGAAAAAACTGCCGATTACATTTCTGTAAGTGTAGAAGCGAAAGAAGAAAATCCATTATACATTGCAAAAATGGTGAAGAACGTAAAAATTGGTCCATCACCAATGTGGATGCAAACTCGCCTTATGGCAGCTGGCATTCGTCCAATTAGCAACGTAGTTGATATTACAAACTACATTCTAATGGAATACGGTCAACCGTTACATGCATTCGATTACGATAAATTAGGTTCAAAAGAAATCGTTGTTCGTCTTGCAAAAGAAGGCGAAAAAATTGAAACGTTAGATGATCAAGAACGTACGTTACAAAGCCACCACCTTGTTATTACAAACGGCACAAAAGCGTTAGCTGTTGCTGGTGTAATGGGCGGAGCGGATTCAGAAGTTACAAATGAGACAGTAAACGTTCTAATTGAGTCTGCATACTTTGCAGGTCAAACAGTACGTCGTACATCAAAAGACTTAGGTCTTCGCAGTGAATCAAGTGCACGTTTCGAAAAAGGAATCGATCCAACACGTACATTTGAAGCAATTCAACACGCAGCTGCGTTAATGGCGAAATACGCTGGCGGTGAAGCACTTGAAGGTGTCGTAGAAGCTGACAACTTACAAGTACAAGAGCGTACAGTATCTGTTACTGCTGAAAAAGTAAACCGAGTATTAGGCACAAATATTTCTGCGAGTGAAATGGGTACAATATTCACAAACTTGAAATTCCCATTCACAGAAGTAGAAGGAACATTCCACGTGAATGTACCAGCACGTCGTCCTGATATTACAATTTCAGAAGACTTAGTAGAAGAAGTGGGCCGTCTATACGGTTATGACCACATTCCAGTTACATTACCTTCTGGAACAATGACTCGTGGTAAATTAACAGCAGCGCAAACGAAACGTCGTAAAGTACGTCGCTTCTTAGAAGGTGCTGGTTTATATGAAGCAATTACGTATTCATTAACAAGCGCTGACAAAGCGAAACAATATATGGTGGAGCCAAACGAAAAAGCGCCTGTAGCTCTTGCACTTCCAATGAGTGAAGAACGCAGCCAACTTCGTTTAAGCTTAGTGCCACAATTGTTAGAAGCAGTTTCATACAATGTCGCTCGTAAAAACGATAGCGTTGCTTTATACGAAGTAGGTTCTATCTTCTTACCGACAGAAGAAGGAGAACTTCCGAAAGAAGAACAACATCTTGCGGGTGTTATGACAGGTCTTGCTCTTCACCATGCATGGCAAGGTGAGAAAAAAGTAGTAGACTTCTTCGTTGTGAAAGGTGTACTAGAAGGTCTATTTGACGTACTTGGCGTTTCAAACCAAATCACATATGCACCAGCAAAACGTGAAGGTATGCACCCAGGTCGTACAGCTGACATCGTATTAGAAGGCGAAGTAATTGGTTTCATCGGTCAATTGCACCCAGAAGCAGAAAAACAATTAGATGTGAAAAATACATTCGTATTCGAACTATCTCTTGTAAAAGTATTCGGTGCAGACGCTGAAGAAACTTACTACTCAGCAATTCCACGTTTCCCATCTATGACACGTGACATGGCTGTTGTCGTAACGAAAGAAACAAAAGCTGGCGAAATGAAGCAAGTTATTGCTGAAGCTGGTGGAGAACTTCTGAAAGACGTAACACTATTTGACTTATACGAAGGTGAAAAAATGGAAGAAGGCAAGAAATCACTTGCATTCTCTATGAACTACTTCGATGCAGAGCGTACGTTAACAGACGAAGAAGTAACAGAAGCACATAACCGCGTGTTAACAGCGGTAGAAGAGAAATTTGGTGCGGAGTTACGTAAATAATAAGAAATTGCCGGATCTATTCCGGCAATTTTTTTAGTGGATTGGTTGTCGGAAAATGTCGGTAAGTCGATATATTACAAAAATCGCCGATATATTTGGAGTTACGGTCGATATATTACAAAAATCGCCGATATATTTGGAGTTACGATCGATATATTATAAAAATCGCTGATATATTTGGAGTTACGATCGATATATTACAAAAATCGCTAATATATTTTCCGACATCTTGCATCTTTCTCTCGAATGTAGTACATTAATTTTAGTTTAACAAAATGAAAGACGATGATAAGGAAAAGTAGTATATACTATAATCCAAAGCGAGTCAGGGACGGTGAGAGCCTGATGAGGCGGTATATGTGAAGAACACCTTGGAGTTGCTAACCGAAATTGAATCTTGTATTCAAGAGTAGACTTAGACGGGAATCCGGCCTGTTACAAACCGGGAAGTATGTATTACATACGAGTTAAAGTTGGTCTTTATGACAAATTGGGTGGTACCGCGAAGTTTAACCTTTCGTCCCTTTATGGATGAAAGGTTTTTTTGTATTTAAATATATCAGCAAAGGAGAATTTCACTATGGAAAACACATTAGTAAAAAGTCTGTATAGAGATACAGATAAATACGCAGGTCAAACAGTACAAGTATCAGGGTGGATTCGTAACTTACGTGATTCAAAAGCATTTGGCTTCATCGAATTAAACGACGGTAGCTTCTTCAAAAGCGTTCAAATCGTTTTCGATACAGAATTAGATAACTTTAAAGAAATTGCAAAGCTTCCACTTAGCTCTTCAGTTAAAGTAGAAGGTAAAGTAATTGTAACGCCTGGAGCGAAACAACCATTTGAAATTAAAGCAGAAAAAATTGATATTGAGGGCTTATCAGATTCTGATTACCCACTTCAAAAGAAACGTCATACGTTTGAATACTTACGTACAATTGCTCACTTACGTCCAAGAACAAATGCATTCTCTGCAACGTTCCGCGTACGTTCTATCGCAGCATTTGCGATTCACCAATTCTTCCAAGAGCGTGGATTCGTACATGTTCACACACCAATCATTACTGGTAGTGATACAGAAGGTGCGGGCGAAATGTTCCGTGTAACAACGCAAGATTTAAACAACGTACCAAAAGGCGAAGACGGACAAGTTGATGAATCAAAAGACTTCTTCGGCAAAGAAACAAACTTAACAGTAAGTGGACAGCTGAACGCTGAAGCTTATGCATTAGCATTCCGTGATGTATACACATTCGGACCTACATTCCGTGCAGAAAACTCAAACACAACTCGCCACGCTGCTGAGTTCTGGATGGTTGAGCCTGAGATTGCATTCGCTGAACTAGGTGACGTAATGAACCTTACAGAAGATATGCTGAAATATGCAATGAAATACGTATTAGAGCATGCACCAGAAGAAATGGAATTCTTCAACAGCTTCGTTGATAAAACAGTTTTAGAGCGCATGAACAACGTAATTAACTCTGACTTCGGTCGCATCACTTATACAGAAGCAATTAAAGTACTTCAAGAATCAGGTGCTGACTTCAAATACCCAGTAGAATGGGGTATTGACTTACAAACAGAGCATGAAAGATACTTATCAGAAGAAATCTTTAAACGCCCTGTATTCGTAACGGACTATCCGAAAGACATTAAAGCATTCTACATGCGCTTAAATGACGACGGTAAAACAGTAGCTGCTACTGACCTTCTAGTTCCTGGCATCGGTGAATTAATCGGCGGAAGTCAACGTGAAGAAAGAATGGACGTTTTAGTAGACAGAATTAAAGAATTAGGCATGAAAGAAGAAGACTACTGGTGGTACTTAGAACTTAGAAAATACGGCGGTACAAAACACGCTGGATTCGGTCTAGGTTTCGAGCGCTTCCTAATGTACATCACTGGCATGGCTAACATCCGTGACGTAATTCCATTCCCAAGAACTCCAGGTTCTTCTGAATTCTAAAATATGAAAAAAGCGAGAGGATTTCCTCTCGCTTTTTATTTTGTATAGTTTACTGCCTCGTAGCAAAAAGTAACGCGAAGGGGTGAATATAAATGAGTAAAAAAGTGAAAAAAGATCATTCAAGATCGGGCCTCGGTTCTCCAGAAGTAGAAGGACAAGGAACGACGACGCATGAAACAGGTTCTCATAAAGTATCTTCATCTAATAAGAAGCAGAAACAAAGCTAACATAAAAAGGAGAGTCTTGGCGACTCTCCTTTTTATGTGTTACATCTTTTTATCATGAATCTCTTTTGTAATGTTATCTACATCTTTGTCTAATCGATCGAAATAGAAAAACCACAGTAAACTCATGAACACGTAATAGATGGGCATCACGCCAAGATTATCAGATATATTTTCAAATGTAGATTTAGTAGTGAAAAAAGCGCCCCAAATGGTAGAAATAGTGAGGTAAGATAGAGGACCTACGATGTGTACGAAAGCATATAATACCTTTTTAACTTTTATAGCGTTCATATGAAAAACCTCCTTTTTCTAATCATACATTCAAGTTCCTCACAGAAGTGTTGTAGTTTTGCTGGATTATGTATTAACAAGCGGGCATCGTGTTTCCCGATAAATCTTCGAATCCGAAAGTTTAATAAGAAAGATCGACCATAGCGCTCTATTAAATCGTTGAACTCTCGTTGTTCGCTTAGTAGATGAATGTTTTCCCTAATTTCGAACTGTCTTTCGTGTGGATTACCTAGTAAAATATTTAGAATCATTTGTAGAAGTAGCAATAGGGATCCCCTCCTATGTTAGAATAATCTGTATATTATAATTATAACAAAACTATAAGGATAATAGTAGGATGAAACAAAAAACAGGAGTTTGTAGGCTCCTGTTTTTGTCGATACTATTTTAGTAAGCGAAACGCCTTTTCCGTATTAGCAAAATGCAGTTTCACAAACTCAGGTAATCGTTCTTTACCAAGCTTTTGAATTAATTTAGCGGCGGCGATATCAACTTGTTTACCTGCACCTTTTGGAAGGGGCATACCAGCTTTTTTGCTTAGTTCGTTAAATTGTTTTACGAATGAGTAACGAGCTAAAATGGAGGCGGCGGCTACTGCTAAATGGACGCTTTCGCCTTTCGTTGCGAAGTAAACATTTTCACGTTGTACCTGTTTTTGTTTTGCTAAATATTTGTAGTATGTATCAGGCTGTGTGAATTGGTCGATTAAGACGCCTTCAGGTTTTATAGGTGCCATTTTAGCTAATAAGTTTGTAATAGCTTTATTATGTAGCAAAGCTTTTAGTTTACCTTGGTTGTTTCCTTTATCAAATAGCTCGTTATATTTTTCGTTATGAAGAACGAGAGAGCTGTAAGGAACAACGTGTAGAAGTTGTTTTGCAATGGCAGTAATTTGTTCGTCATTTAAGTTTTTAGAGTCTTTTACACCAAGTTCTTTTAGTAGTGGAATTTGCTTCGCATCCACATATACAGCAACGACTGTCATCGGTCCGAAGAAATCACCAGTCCCCACTTCATCTGACCCTACGATCGACATTGTACCGATGGAAGCAGGCGGTGCATAACGGTGTGAATCAACAGATCTTTTTACAGCTGTTTTCGGTGTTTGAGAGACAGTTTGCCAACGAGAAGCTTCTGCTTCAGCACGTCCACCTTGGAACATTACTTTTCCAGATTTATACGCTGTGATTGTGCAAGATGGCACTTTTGCCATGAAGATTCCGCCTTGTGGAGTTTTCGGGCTAAGCGAATGTTTATATTGTTGTTTCATGTCTTCAATTACTGTAGAATTTGTTTGAATTACGATAGAATTTGACATAATGGTCACCCCTTTTTTTATATTGTTATTTTTATCATATCGGATTGTTCTTTCTGTTTCCATATTATGAAGGTTCATGGTATGATAAACTTTAGGATTCTGTACGTGATTGGAGGCCGGTGAGTTGTCACAACAAAAGGGAAAGAAAAGTCGAATTAATGTAGAAATCTATGGTCAGCAATATTCAGTTGTTGGCGATGAAAGTACAAGTCATATCCGCATGGTAGCAGCGATTGTGGATGATAAAATGCGCGAACTCAATGCCAAGAATCCTTCGCTTGACACGAGTAGACTAGCGGTATTGACGGCGGTAAACGTCATACACGATTACATAAAATTAAAAGAAGAACATGAGAAATTGAAAGAAAGTATGACAAAAAAAGGAATGGAATAACATGATTGATATTATTATCATTTTACTGCTTGTTATGGGATTTTTCCTCGGCTTACGCAGAGGGTTTATTCTGCAACTTGTAAAGTTAACAAGCTTTATTATCGCATACCTTGTTGCATACTGGTACTGTAAAGATTTAGCACCAGCACTTGCGAAATTTATTCCGTATCCATTTGATAAAAATGTATCTGTTCCAGAATGGATTGATGCAAATAATATTGAGACAGTATTTTATCAAGCGCTTGCGTTTATCATATTGTTTATTATCACAAAAATTGCACTTTCATTACTTGGTAATTTGTTAAATATGTTTGCAGAAATACCGGTTTTAAAGCAAGTAAATGCGTTTGCGGGGGCACTCCTCGGATTTTTAGAAGTATATATTATTTTGTTTGTCTTAATTATCATTGGAAACATTCTTCCGATTGAACAATTACAAACACCATTACAACAATCATCAATTAGCAAAATAATTGTAGACGATACACCGATTCTCTCTGAAAAGGTGAAGGAACTATGGCAGACAGGTAGCAGAGTATAACTTCTCTTTTTTCGGAAAGAGAAGTTTTTTTCTATGAAAGAAAGGCGGGGTAATGATGAAAGTAAATAAAAAACAAGTTATCAAATTATTAGAGACAATCGGGCTTTTTATGGAACTAAAGGGCGCGAATCCATTTAAAATATCTGCATTTCGTAAAGCGGCAGCAGCATTAGAAAGTGATGATCGTAGTCTTTCTGAGATTGAAGATTTCACGAAGATTCCGGGCATTGGAAAAGGAACAGCAGCAGTTATTCAAGAATATATAGAGTCGGGAACATCTGAAGTATTACAAGAGCTTGAACAAGAAGTGCCAAGTAGCTTATTACCGTTATTAAAATTGCCAGGCCTAGGTGGTAAAAAGGTAGCTAAGTTATATAAAGAACTTGGTGTTGTTGATATGGAATCGCTAAAAGCGGTTTGTGAGGAAAATAAAGTACAAGCTTTAGCTGGTTTCGGCAAAAAAACAGAAGAGAAAATATTAGAAGCAATCGATCAAGTAGGATCTCGTCCAGAGCGTTTACCAATCGCGATGGTATTGCCTATTGCCGGGGAAATAGAGGAGAAATTGTCGAATATTGCTGAGGTAATTCGTTTCTCTCGCGCTGGTAGTTTGCGCCGTGTTCGTGAAACAGTAAAAGATTTAGACTTTATTATTGCAACGACAGAACCAGCTGCAGTACGTGAGCATTTACTACAATTTGATAATATGATTGAAGTAATCGCGAGCGGGGATACGAAAGTTTCTGTTCGTCTTCAATATGAATATGATATTTCAATTGATTTTCGCTTAGTAAAACCAGAAGAGTTTATTACAACTCTTCACCATTTCACAGGATCAAAAGACCATAACGTAAAAATGCGTCAAATCGCAAAAGATAAAGGCGAGAAAATTAGTGAGTACGGTGTAGAGAACTTGGAAACAGGTGAAGTGAAAACATTTGAGACGGAAGAAGAATTCTTTGCTCATTTCGGTCTTCCATTTATCCCGCCAGAAGTGCGTGAAGATGGAAAAGAAATTGAATTAATTAAAGAGTATCCTAACTTAATTCAGTTCTCTGACATACAAGGTGATTTACATATGCATACAACATGGAGTGACGGTGCCTTTTCAATTGAAGAGATGGTACAAGCGTGCCGTGCTCGTGGATATAAGTTTATGGCAATTACGGATCACTCACAATACTTGAAAGTGGCGAACGGTTTAACGAAAGAGCGCCTTCGTGAACAAGCGAAAGAAATTGAACGTATGAATGAAAAGTATCCAGACATTACAATTTTACGTGGAATTGAAATGGATATTTTACCGGATGCCTCGCTTGATTTTGATGATGAAGTATTAGCTGAATTAGATTATGTCATTGGAGCAATTCACTCTAGCTTCTCACAAGACCGTGAAACGATTATGAAACGTCTTCGTGCTGCGCTAGAGAATAAACATGTCACAATGATTGCTCATCCGACAGGACGTCTTCTTGGACGCCGTGAGGGTTATGATGTAGATACAGATTTATTAATTGAGCTCGCAAAAGAAACAAATACAGTTTTAGAATTAAATGCGAATCCAAACCGTCTAGATTTAAGCGCAAAATTATTAAAACAAGCACAAGATGCTGGTGTAAAAGTAGCGATTAATACGGATGCTCATACACTTGAAATGTTAGAAGATATGGAAACAGGTGTAGCGGCAGCTCGTAAAGGGTGGATTCAAAAAGATAACGTGATTAACACGTGGGATATTGAACGTTTATTAGACTATATTAAACGTAATAAGTAACACAAGGGGGACCAGCAACATGTTAGAAAGAACGTTGCGTGTATTAGAATACAATAAGGTAAAAGAACAATTACTTGAACATACAGCCTCTTCACTTGGTCGTGACAAAGTGAAGCATTTAGTGCCGAGCACTGATTTTGAAGAAATTGTAGAAATGCAAGATACAACGGATGAAGCAGCGAAAGTTATTCGTTTAAAAGGTAGTGCACCATTAGGTGGTATTACGGATATTCGCTCTAATGTGAAGCGTGCAAAAATTGGAAGTATGTTAAGTCCAAATGAATTACTTGATATTGCGAATACGATGTATGGTAGTCGTAATATGAAACGTTTCATTGAAGATATGGTTGATAACGGTGTCGAGCTTCCGATTTTAGAAACTCACGTCGCTCAAATTGTATCTTTATATGATTTAGAAAAGAAAATTACAAATTGCATCGGTGATGGCGGTGAAGTAGTCGATAGCGCAAGTGATAAACTGCGTGGTATTCGTACTCAAATTCGTACTGCGGAAAGCCGTATTCGTGAAAAGTTAGAAAACATGACGCGTTCTTCAAACGCGCAAAAGATGCTGTCTGACTCGATTGTAACGATTCGTAACGAACGTTACGTAATCCCAGTAAAACAAGAATACCGCGGCGTATATGGCGGTATTGTTCATGATCAATCAGCTTCGGGACAAACGTTATTTATTGAACCGCAAGTCATTGTAGAATTAAATAACGCGCTCCAAGAAGCACGTGTGAAAGAAAAACAAGAAATCGAACGCATCTTATTAATGTTAACAGAAGAAGTGGCAGTAGAAGCCGATATCGTTTTATCTAACGTAGAAGTAGTTGCGAATCTTGATTTCATTTTTGCGAAAGCTTTCTATGCGAAGCGTATTAAAGCAACGAAACCAATCGTAAATAACGAGCGTTACATGGATTTAAGACAAGCACGCCATCCGCTCATTGATCCAGAAATTATCGTGCCAAATAACATTATGTTAGGTAAAGATTTCACGACAATTGTTATTACAGGACCGAATACAGGTGGTAAAACAGTTACGCTGAAAACAGTCGGTATTTGTGTATTAATGGCGCAATCTGGTCTTCACATTCCAGTAATGGATGAGTCAGAGATTTGTGTATTTAAAAATATATTTGCTGATATCGGTGATGAGCAATCGATTGAACAAAGTTTAAGTACGTTCTCCTCACATATGGTGAACATTGTTGATATTTTAGAAAAAGCTGATTTTGAAAGCTTAGTTTTATTCGATGAATTAGGTGCTGGAACAGACCCGCAAGAAGGGGCTGCACTTGCCATTTCAATTTTAGATGAAGTATGTAATCGCGGTGCTCGCGTTGTTGCTACGACGCATTACCCAGAATTAAAAGCATACGGATATAATCGTGAGCAAGTTATCAATGCGAGCGTTGAGTTTGATGTAAATACATTAAGTCCAACGTATAAATTATTAATCGGTGTACCAGGACGTAGTAATGCCTTTGAAATTTCGAAACGCCTTGGATTATCTGATCGCGTCATTGAGCAAGCACGCAATCACATTAGTACAGATACAAACAAAATTGAAAATATGATTGCGAAGTTAGAAGAAAGTCAAAAGAATGCAGAGCGTGACTGGAACGAAGCAGAAGCACTTCGTAAGCAATCTGAAAAACTGCATCGTGAATTACAACGTCAAATTATTGAATTTAACGAAGAGCGTGATGAACGATTATTAAAAGCGCAAAAAGAAGGGGAAGAAAAAGTCGAAGCTGCAAAGAAAGAAGCAGAAGGCATTATTCAAGAACTTCGTCAATTGCGTAAAGCACAGCTTGCAAACGTGAAAGATCACGAGTTAATTGAAGCGAAGAGCCGTCTAGAAGGCGCAGCACCAGAGCTTGTGAAGAAACAAAAAGTAAACGTGAAAAATACTGCGCCGAAACAACAGTTACGCGCAGGTGATGAAGTAAAAGTATTAACGTTCGGTCAAAAAGGTCAATTGCTTGAAAAAGTAAGCGATACAGAGTGGAGCGTACAAATTGGTATTCTGAAGATGAAAGTAAAAGAATCTAATATGGAATACATTAATACACCGAAACAAACAGAGAAAAAAGCAGTTGCAACAGTAAAAGGTAGAGATTATCACGTTTCATTAGAACTTGACCTTCGTGGTGAACGATTTGAAAATGCAATGGCGCGCGTCGAGAAATATTTAGACGATGCCCAGCTTGCAAGCTATCCTCGTGTATCAATCATTCACGGTAAAGGAACAGGAGCACTTCGCCAAGGTGTTCAAGATTACTTGAAGAAGCATCGTGGTGTGAAAACATTCCGTTACGGTGACATGGGCGAGGGAGGCCTAGGCGTAACAGTTGTCGAATTAAAATAGAAAACAACGAAACAAAGGGGAAACCATTATATGTTTATGGACAAACTTGCAAAAGTATTGTTAGCTTGTTGCGGAATATTTTTGGTGATTGGGGTTATTTATTTAGTTGTTTTTGCGAAGTAAACGAGCGTCAATCGTGGCATAATGATATTGCCATAGATTGACGCTTTTAATATATATGAAAAGGAATAAGCTATGAAAATCAACCAATACATAAGCGAAGCAAAATCATGCTCCAGACGTGAAACAGATCGCCTTATTAAAGCTGGACGCGTGGCTATTAACGGCGAAATATGTACGCACGGTGCACTCGTAGGCGATGGTGATGTAGTAACGATTGATGGACAGGTTCTTGCAAAAGAAGAGAAAGAAAAGGTGTATATCGCCTTTCATAAGCCAGTTGGCATTACTTGTACAGCAGCTGATCATATTGAAGATAATATTATTGATTATATCAATTACCCAGAGCGAATCTTTCCAGTTGGGCGATTAGATAAAGCGTCAGAAGGCCTTATTTTATTAACGAATGACGGTGCGATTGCGAATCAAATTTTACATGGTGATCATGAGCACGAGAAGGAATATGTTGTCACAGTCGATAAACCTTTTACGGACTGGTTTATTGATGAGATGTCCAGCGGTGTAAAGATCAAAGATAGAATGACGAAGCCATGTAAAGTGACGAGAGTGGATCAGTCTACATTTCGCATCGTTTTAACGCAAGGAATGAACAGACAAATTCGTAGAATGAGTCGAGCTTTCGGGTTTACTGTAACAAAGTTAAAGCGAGTACGCATTATGAATATAGAGCTAAATGAGCTTGAAGTTGGAAAGTGGCGGAGCGTTACAGCTGAAGAGTTAGAAATTTTAATAGGGCAGTTATAGGGAGGGGGAATTTTCTCCCTATATTTTTTTGTCAGAAAAAATAAAACTATTGATTTTTTAAAAAATAGCCCATATAATAAAAAACAACAAGTTTCGACAAGATATTTTATAAAAGTAATGATGAGGACATGAGTTGTTTTTTACGATTCTCAGAGAGGGAAGCCTTAGGCTGTGAGCTTCCTAATACGAAAAGACAAGCTTACCACCTCTAAACTTCAAGAGTGAACTGCATACATGATGCATTGTAATTCTTGGCGGATAAAACCGTTATCAATTTACACGAGCTATAAAATGAGCTTATTTCGCTATAAATTCATTTTATTAGAATAAGGGTGGAACCACGATTTCAACACTCGTCCCTTTGTTAGGGACGGGTGTTTTTTGCGTTCTTTTACGGGGAAGTATGCTTGAAAGAGGATATATGACGGATTTTAATTCAGAATATTTTGTTAATTTATAATTATGTAGGAGGTTAGTAGAAATGAAATCATCTTTAAAGTTTTCTGAGATGTTTGCAATAAGTTTAATGTTATTTGCACTATTTTTCGGTGCGGGTAATATGATTTTTCCACCAGCATTAGGACAAGGCGCTGGAACAGATGTATGGATCGCGCTATTTGGTTTTGTCGTAACAGGCGTTGGATTGCCTTTATTAGGAGTTATCGTTATAGCTTTAAAGGGAGATATTAATGAGCTAGCAGGGCGTGTACACCCTATATTCGCACTAGTTTTTATTACTGCAATTTATTTATGTTTAGGCGTATTCGTAAGTGTGCCGCGTACAGGAACGGTTGCTTATGAAATGAGTGTTGCACCATTTTTACCAAGTGAAATAGCTGGTCAATCGTATCCACTTGTTATCTTTACATTTATTTTCTTTGCTCTCACTTTCTATTTAGCTTTAAACCCATCAAAATTAGTGGGTCGCATCGGTAAAGTATTAACTCCGATTTTATTAGCTGTTATTGCAATTATTGTAGGTAAAGCACTTATTACACCAATGGGTGAATTTGGTGCACCGACAGAAGCATATAGTGCTCCGCTATTTAAAGGTTTTATTGACGGATATTTAACTTTAGATGGACTTGCAGCACTTGTATTCGGAAATGTTGTTATTCATGCGTTAAAAGAAAAAGGTATTACAAATAAAAATAGCATTGCAAAAGTAACAATTTTTGCAGGATTTATTGCAGCACTTGGTTTACTACTCGTTTACTTAGCGCTTGCTTATCTCGGAGCTTCTAGTGTCTCTCTTGGAATGGGGGCAAACGGCGGAATTATTTTAACAAACGTTGTAAATCATTTATTCGGTAGTTACGGAACTTTATTATTAGGAATCGCAATTTCAGCAGCATGTTTAACAACTTCAGTAGGGATTGTCGCAGCTTGCGGAGAATATTTCTCTTCTTTATTACCGAAGCTTTCTTATCAAAAAGTTGTTTTCATTTTCTGTGTATTAGCATTTATGGTAGCGAATCTTGGTTTAACTCAGTTAAATGCATTAGCATTACCAATCTTAATCGCAATTTACCCAATTGGTATCGTGCTAATTATATTATCACTGGTTGAAAACTATATTCGTCTTCCTTTAGTCATGTATGTAGGTGGTATTGTAGGAGCATTCATGATTAGCTTCTTTGATGGATTACACAATGCAAATCTTGAGATTGCAGCATTAACACCAATTTTAAATAAAATTCCATTATATAGTGTTGGGATTGGTTGGTTCGTTCCTGCTCTAGTAGGTATTGTAATTGGATATGTCATTTCATTGTTTCAAAAGCAAGAAGTTGCTGTAGAAAAATAGAGAAAAGAGGCTTTCTATGAAAGAAAGCCTCTTTTTTTTGTAGAAAAAGCCACATATAAGGAAATTCAGATATTTAAAGTTTTATACGTAATATAGTTGACAAAAAAATTATGAGTAGGCTAAGATTGACTTAGTTGTGGAAATATTGGAAGGAAAGTGAGGAGTGAAAGGTATAAGGTTTTCTATAACAATATTATTTTTGTAGATAGAGGTGATCAAGTAGGAAGATGGATAGTTTTATTTTTTTTGAGATTCATTGAGAATGATAATCAACAAAATAAATAGAGACTTATGTTAAAATAAGAATCGCTCTTTATAAAGAATAGAGAGGGATATTATTTTTAACATGAATTGAGAATGATAATCAATAATATCTGTATTACATAAACAAATTACAATTAAATAAGGATAGAAGATTATTATTTTTTTCTAATATAATGAGAATAATTATCATTTTCAAAGAGTATGGATGAAAGATAAACAAGGAGGAAGTAAGCCAAATGAGAAAGATTTCTGTATTACCCGCTTTTATTATAACGTTCGTATGTATGCTAGCTTTTCTTATCATGCCATATGGGAAAGTTTCAGCACAACTAGCTGACGGTACGTATGACATTAACTATGTCATTCAAAAAGCAGAAAATGATTCAGCTTCAATGGCAAATGATTATTTTGAAAAACCAGCTAAGCTAATTGTGAAAAATGGTGAGATGAGAGTGCAAATCCCGATGAATCATAGTGCTTGGATTACAGAATTTAAAGCACCTGAAAACGGGAATTTTGTTGATGCAAAAGTAGTTAGCAAGGACGAGGCTGCTGATAAAAGAACGGTTGAATTTAAAATTGATGATTTATCAAAACCATTAGGAGTAAAAATTCATGTTGTCGTACCAAGTGCAAACTATGACCACCACTACATAATTCGTTTTGCTTTTGATGCAAATGTAAAAGCTGTAGGTGGAGATAACGGCGCGGCTGCTACAACAAAAAACAATGATCAAACGAAAACAGGTACACAAGTTAAAGAAGAGAAAGCAAAAGTAGAGAATAAAGAAACAACAAAAGAAGCGAACAAAGAGACAAATAAAGATACAAAAAATGAAAATGGTAAAGCTGAAAAAACAGATAATCCTAAAACAGGCGATGAAGCACGTATCGGATTATTTGCGGTGTTAATTCTTATTTCAGGTGTTTTCTTAATTCGTAACGTGAAGTTTAATAAATAAATAAATAAATAAAAAGGAGCGTTATTTCATTGAACAGGTATCTTAAGATTGTTGTTGCTATGTTTTTAATGATATTTACATTCGTATCAACACTACAACCACTTGCAGTTCAAGCAGCTACTCAATTAGCTGACGGTGAATACTCAATCGGTTTTAAAGTTCTTAAAGACGCATCGGATGAAGTATCCATGATGAATGAATACTCTGTAAGTCCAGGAACTTTAAAAGTGAAGGATGGGAAAAAGAAAGTGTCCTTTACATTAAAAAATAGTTCATGGATTACGAAATTTGAAACAGACAAAGCAGGTCAACTTGTTGAGACAAATGTAATTAGTGAAGATAAAGAAAAAGATACAAGAGTAGTAGAATTCGATGTGGAAGATGTAGAGAAGATATTAAAAGCGAAAGTAAAAGTAGATATTGATTTTCTGAACTATCATCATGAATATGATGTTCGTATTGCATTTGATCAAAATAGCATTACACCAATTCATGTAGAAAAACCAGATGAAAAAGAGGACCCAGCTAATAAGCCAGATCCAAATGAAACTACGGATCCAGGTCAGAAGCCCGACCAAAAGCCTGACCCAGATCAACAACCAAATTCTAACACAATTGAAGATGGTGCGTACAGCATTCCTTTCAAAGTGTTAAAAGATCAAACAGATGAAGAATCTAAAATGAATAGTTACATGGAAAATCCAGGAGTATTGAAAGTAGAAAATGGTAAGAAAAAAGCGGTTGTAACGTTAAAAAGTAGCTCATTAATTAAAAATTTCCAAACGGAAAAAGATGGTGCATTTGTTGATGCAAAAGTAGTGAGTGAAGATAAAGAAAAAGATACAAGAGTAGTAGAGTTTGAAGTAGCTGATTTATCGAAAAAACTTAATACAAAAGTATTTATTGAGATGGCATCAAGAAATTATAAACAAACGCATGACGTACAACTTGTATTTGAACAAGACAAATTGGAAGCTATTAAAAGTGAAGACAAACAACCAGACGGAGACAAACAACCAGACGGAGACAAACAACCAGACGGAGACAAACAACCAGACGGAGACAAACAACCAGACGGAGACA